>JAZSKI010000049.1:0-99234 GCA_045534775.1 Clostridia bacterium
AATTTTTTTCAAAAAAACCTCCAAAAATGCCTTTACTAATTAAATAAAATGTGGTAAAATATTAATATAAAATAAAAAATGAAAGGATTGGATATAATGACGAAGAACACAACTCTCCAATACAAAGGTAAACCTATGATAAGGCGAGACAATAAAATTTATTACGGAAGCTTTTCCGATTCCTTTATAATTGAGTTTTCCATTACCGCTACAGAAAAGGTTGATGATATTGACGTTGCTACCGCAGTTACCATCGAGCTTAAGAATACCGAAAGCGGCGAGATTATTAAAAAAGCCGAGCGTGAAACCTTGTATAAGGCGATTGATATTGCGGAATTCTGGCTGATGGACGCTTTAGGTGAGGTATAACCTCACCGATTTTTACGAAAGAGGATGAAAAAATGCTGCGAGTGGATAATTTGGCAACCTTATCCGATTTTTATGAGTTTACCATGCTTGATGGGTTTATCTCAACCGGTATGCAGGATAAAATCGGATATTATGATATTTATTTCAGGTCTGTACCCGATGGCGGCGGCTTTGTTATTGCCGCAGGTCTTGAAAGTATAATTGAGTATATAAAGACCCTGAAATTTGAAGAAGCCGATATTGAATATTTTAAAAATCTTAAAGTGTTCAGTAATGAATTTATTGACTATATCACAAATTTCAAATTTGAATGTGACGTCTGGGCTGTTCCGGAGGGTACTCCCGTGTTCCCCGGTGAGCCTCTTGTAATAGTTCGCGGTCCCGTGGCACAGGCACAGCTGATGGAAACCATGATACTTCTTTGTATAAACCATCAAAGCCTTATTGCCACCAAAGCAAACCGTATAGTACGTGCCGCAGGTGGTCGTTCCGTAATGGAGTTTGGTGCACGCCGTGCCCAGGGCTTCAGTGCGGCGGTGCTGGGTTCAAGAGCCGCCTATATTGCAGGCTGTGATTCTACCTCCTGCACCATAGCTGATAAGGAATACAAAATTCCCGTTTCAGGCACAATGGCTCATAGCTGGGTAGGTCTTTTCCCAACGGAATATGAGGCGTTTGCTGCTTATGCAAGGCGTTATCCCGACAAGTGTGTATTACTTGTGGATACCTATAACGTACTGAAAAGCGGTGTCCCCAACGCCATAAAGGTGTTCGACGAGGTATTAAAGCCTCTCGGAAAACGTCCCATTGGCATAAGGATTGACAGCGGCGATATAACATACCTTACAAAAAAAGCACGGAAAATGCTTGATGAAGCAGGCTATCCTGACTGTAAAATCGTTGTCTCCAACTCCCTGGATGAATATATCATAGGCGATACTATTATGCAAGGTGCGAAAATTGATATGTTTGGCGTAGGCGAAAGGCTTATAACCTCAAAATCCGATCCCGTACTCGGCGGTGTTTATAAGCTGGTAGGTGTTGAGGATGACAAGGGAAATGTCATTCCCAAAATCAAGCTCAGCGAAAACGTAGCTAAAATTACGACCCCGGGCTTCAAACAGCTGTACAGGCTCTATTCCAGAGAAAATAATATGGCTATTGCCGATGTCATTACTCTCCACGGTGAGAAGATTGACGATACAAAGCCCTATGAGATATTTGACCCTGAGCATACCTGGAAAAAGAAAACTGTTACGGATTTTTATGCCAAAAAATTGCTTGTTAAGATATTTGATCATGGCGAATATGTTTATGACGACCCATCTGTAGGAGAAATACGTGAATATTGCAAAAAACAGATTAATACTATATGGGATGAGGTTAAACGATTTGAAAATCCCCATAAGTATTATGTAGATTTATCAAAACCTCTATGGGATATAAAACATAGTTTATTAGACAAATACAGTAAGGAAGGATAAGAAATGAAAAAATTACTTTTAATTATTACAATTTGTGCTCTTGCGCTTACAGGCTGTGGCAAAGCTACAACTTCAAGCTCCGGCTCTAAGGCGACTGCTACTGCGAAAACCACTTCATCTCCCGCCGCAACCCCTGCGGCTACGGCATGGGCTGTTCCCGGTGATGACGAGGTAACGGCTGTGGTTGAAATGGAAATGGAAAGCGGTAACACAGTTACCATCGGTCTTTTTGCCGATTACGCTCCTGCTACCGTTGAGAACTTTTTAAGTCTGGTAAAGGAAGGCTTCTATGACGGCCTTACCTTCCACAGAGTTATCTCAGGTTTTATGGTACAGGGCGGTGACCCCGAGGGTACGGGTATGGGTGGTAGCGACAAGGAAATCAAAGGCGAATTCAAAGGCAACGGTTTTGCAAAGAATACCATTGCTCACGATCGCGGTGTAATTTCCATGGCAAGAAGCCAGCTTCCCGATTCTGCATCCAGCCAGTTCTTCATCGTGCATAAAAGCTCTCCTCACCTGAACGGTCAGTATGCCGCTTTCGGCAAGGTGCTTTCGGGTATTGAGGTTATTGATGAAATAGCGGCTGTTGAGACAGATGCTTCCGATAAACCCTCGACTCCCGTTGTTATAAAGAAAATGACAGTTAAAGAGGAAAAATAAATGAAAAAATTTACAGCCTTTATACTTGTATTTTTAATGACTGCATTACCTGTCTTTGCTCAGTTTTCCGATATGGAAAACTATATGTGGGCAAATGACGCGGTAAATGAGCTTGCAAGAAACGGGATAATAAACGGCTTAAGCGAAACCGAGTTTGTGCCGGACGGAAATGTAACCTATGAACAGCTTGCAAAGCTTCTGGCAACAAGCTTTAAGCTTAAAGTACCTGAGGTGTCTGTCGGCGGAAGATGGTCGGACGGGTATATTGATGCTACAAGAAAATATTTTATGTTCACAAACGAATATGATTACGATACGCCTCTGCAGAGAGTGGAGGTCGTGTCGGCAATATCTAAGCTGTATGCAGAGAAAAACGGGCTGACGGCAGTTTATACCGAACCCTTTAAGGATGCAGAGCTTTTAGAGACCGTACCCGAAATCGAGCCTGAGTATATAAATGCGGCTAAGGCTACAGGAATTACAATGGGTGATACGGACGGTAATTTCAGACCCTTTGACAATGTAACAAGGGCAGAATGTGCAGTTTTGTTTCAAAGACTTATAAACTTAAAAACGGAGGTTAAAAAAATGGAGAACACAAAGATTTTAATTACAATGGACACAGACGAAACAATCAAGCTGGAGCTTTATCCCGAATTTGCTCCCGCTACTGTTGAGAATTTTGTAAATCTGGTAAAGGAGGGCTTCTATGACGGTCTTACCTTCCACAGAGTTATATCCGGATTTATGATACAGGGCGGCGACCCCCTCGGTAACGGTATGGGTGGCAGTGCCAATAAAATCAAAGGCGAATTTGCTTCCAACGGATTTGCTCAAAATACCTTGAGACACGAACGCGGCGTTATTTCTATGGCACGTGCTCAGGACCCCAACTCTGCTTCCAGCCAGTTCTTTATTATGCACGAGGACGGATTTTTCCTTGACGGACAGTATGCGGCTTTCGGCAGAGTAATTGAAGGTATTGAAACTGTAGACAGAATTGCCGCAGAGAAAACAAATATGATGGATAAACCCTTAAATCCTGTAGTAATTAAGACTATTGAAATAACAGAATAATTAATCAGACATTGAAAGGAATGTATACTATATGAAACTTTGGGGCGGCAGATTTCAAAAATCCACTGATAAAAGCGTGGATGATTTCAATTCCTCAATCCGTTTTGACGGACGGATGTACAGGCAGGATATAAGAGGTAGCGTAGCCCATGCGACTATGCTTGGAAAACAAGGTATCATCCCTTCGGAGGATGCCCGGCTGATTGTGAAAGCTCTGGAAGAATTACTTAACGATATTGAAAATGGTAAGGTTGAGTTTGAAACCGATGCCGAGGATATTCATATGAATATCGAAAAGCTGTTGACGGAGCGTATCGGCGATGCCGGTAAACGCCTTCATACTGCCCGTAGCCGTAACGACCAGGTAGCTCTTGATATAAGAATGTACCTTCGTGACGAGGTAGCGGAAATTGAGGACATGCTTAAAAAGCTCCTTGCTGTCCTTGTAAAGCTGGCAAAGGCTAATCTGGGTACTATAATGCCCGGCTATACTCATTTGCAGAAGGCACAGCCCATCACCTTCGCCCATCATCTTATGGCTTATGCCGAGATGTTTAAACGGGATATTGGCAGACTCCGCGATGCTCTTAAGAGAATGAACTATCTGCCCTTAGGGTCGGGGGCTCTTGCCACCACCACCTATCCCATCGACCGCGAATATGTCGCGGAGATGCTCGATTTTGACGGTGTTACACTAAACAGCCTAGATGGTGTCAGTGACCGCGATTTTGTGATTGAGTTCGGTTCTGCCTTTGCTACGATTATGGTGCATTTAAGCAGATTTTCAGAAGAGCTTATTATATGGAATACCAACGAATTTTCTTTTGTGGAAATGGATGACGGTTTCTCAACGGGCAGTTCAATTATGCCCCAGAAGAAAAATCCCGATGTTGCTGAGTTAATCCGCGGTAAAAGCGGCAGAGTAATCGGCAATTTAGTGGGTATTCTCACCGTAATGAAGGGTCTGCCTCTTGCCTACAACAAAGATATGCAGGAGGATAAGGAGGGTATTTTTGATTCTATAGATACCATTAAAATGTGTCTCCCCGTGTTTACGGGTATGATTGATACCATGAAGGTAAACACCGAGGCTATGAGACGTGGTGCAGGCGGTGGTTTTACCAACGCTACCGATGCCGCTGACTATCTGGTAAAAAAAGGCATGCCTTTCAGAAATGCTCACGAGGTAATAGGGAAAATTGTGTTCTACTGTATCAGTAACAACAAATCCTTAGAGGAAATGTCTTTAGATGAATATAAAGAATTTTCCGATATTTTTGAAAAGGATGTCTATGATGCCATCAGCCTTGAGGCCTGCGTCTCCTATCGTAAGGTAACGGGCGGTCCTGCAAAGGAAGCGGTAACAATGGCTATAGAAAAAACTGATGAATTTTTACGTAATTAGTTACAGGGCGGTCAATCCGCCCTGATTTTTTAAGCTGCAAAAAAGGATTTTCGTTTCTGATATGACTCCCCTACCCGTTAGCTTTTCGCTTTGTTTTTTTGGGGTACGGCACTCACAAATCCTATATTTTTTCACATATTTCCGTTATTTCTTCTTCAGTGTAGAGACAGTTTAAAAGTGTCACCAGTGCATTGGGTGTAATCCCTTTCGGCATATCCATATATTTAAGAAGCTTGTCACGTCTTTCGTTGCTTCCGGCTTTACCGCTGAGACCCAGTCTGTACAGGGTAGCTTTCGTGATATTTTTTTTGTTTGCCGCGACTACAGATGCAGATTTCTCTATTGCCCGGCGGATAATATCATTATCAATTCCTTCCACTCCCAAAAAACCGTCCTTGGATTTCTCGATTTTCCGTTTTTCCACACCTTCAATCTGCGGCACATAGGCGTGTTTAATATATTTATTATCTACAATACCGCAAATAAAATTCCTTATTAAAAAACCCGCCCTGTCGGAATCGGTCAAAATTATTATTCCCCTATCCTCCGCCAGTCTGCGAATCAGCTTTTGTTTTCCTTCGTTGGTAAAAATATTAAAGCCTTCCGTTGATACAATAGCCGTATCAAATATTCCCGAAAGACGTATTTTGTCATATTTCCCTTCAACTATTATTGCTTCCTTTATGCTTATCATATCAACCTCGTTTTTGATAAATTTTTATTGTCTTTAAAAAAGCTGACAATTAAAGCGGCGGCTTTTTCGCCGCCGCTTTATTAATTAATAATTTCCCTTTTTGGAATAGTGAGTATGGAGTAATTTATGAGCCTTGTGGCTACCGGGTTTTTCCAGATACTCATCATAGATTTTTGTAATCGCAGGATTCTTATGAGATTTACGAATCTCAAGACGTTTATCTTCTGAATACACGGCCTTTGCACGTTCTGCCTTAAGGTCGATATCCATAAGTGTCTTAGAATCAACTATCGGCTGACCGCCGCCTGTTACGCAACCGCCGGGACAAGCCATAATTTCAATAAAGTGATAATCCGCTTTACCTGCTCTTATATCATCAAGGAGCTTTCTTGCGTTACCGAGACCGTGTGCTACCGCAACCTTAACATCTGTTCCACCTACATTTACTGTAGCTTCTTTTATGCCTGCAACACCACGAACCGCTTCAAACTCAAAGCTTTCAAGCTCTTTACCTTCAACTATTTCCTTAACGGTACGCAGAGCCGCTTCCATAACACCGCCTGTTGCACCGAAGATAACGCCGGCACCCGAACCGATACCGAAGGGATCGTCAAATTCTTCATCGGGAAGCTGTGCAAACTTAATACCTGCCTGTTTAATCATCTTAGCAAGCTCTCTTGTTGTAATAACCGCATCAACGTCACGGAAACCGTTTACGTTCATTTCATCTCTTGCAGATTCATATTTTTTAGAGCTGCAAGGCATAACAGATACAACATAAATATCGTTAGGGTCAAGGTTGTTCTTTTCAGCATAGTAGGTCTTAAGAACCGCACCAAACATCTGGTGAGGTGATTTACAGCTTGAAAGATTAGGTATAAACTCAGGATAGAAATGTTCACAGAAGTTAATCCAACCGGGTGAACAAGATGTAATCATCGGAAGTGTACCACCGTTTTTAATTCTTTCAAGAAGCTCTGTACCCTCTTCCATAATTGTGAGGTCAGCCGCAAAGTCTGTATCAAATACCTTTTCAAATCCCAATCTGCGGAGTGAGCTTACCATTTTGCCTGTAACAGCAGTACCTATAGGCATACCGAACTCTTCTCCGAGAGCTGCACGAACAGCAGGAGCTGTCTGCACAAGCACATGTTTGGTATCATCACCAAGAGCCGCCCAAACCTTATCTATCTGCTCGTTTTCGTGGAGTGCACCAACAGGACATACATTGATACACTGACCGCAGCATACGCAGGGGGCTTCGTTGAGGCTCATATCAAAAGCTGAACCTACTCTTGTTTTAATACCTCTGTTTGCAGAATCAATAACAGATACTGTCTGAATATTCTTACATACAGAAATACATCTGCGACAAAGAATACATTTATTGTTATCACGAACGATAGAGGGTGAAAGATTATCAATTTCGTGAATCTCGTTTTCACCTTCAAAGCGAAGCCGGTCAATTCCCATTTCATCAGCAAGCTTCTGAAGCTCACAATTTCTGTTCCTGGAACAGGTTAAGCATTTCTTATCGTGATTAGAGAGAATAAGCTCAGTTGTAACCTTTCTTGATTCTCTTACCTTTGGAGTATTTGTATAAACCTCAAGTCCTTCGGATACGGGGTATACACAAGCTGCCTGAAGATTTCTTGCGCCTTTGATTTCAACTACGCAAACGCGGCAGGCGCCTATTTCATTTATATCTTTAAGATAGCACAGTGTAGGAATATCAATTCCGGCAATTTTAGCCGCCTGAAGGACTGTAGAGCCTTCGGGCACCTGTACATTTACGCCATCAATTATTACGTTAACCATTATTATTCCTCCTCCCTTACTCAATTACTATTGCATCAAACTTACAGGTTTCCTTACAAACGCCGCATTTGATACATTTTGTGGTATCAATGGTGAATGGTGATTTAACCTCGCCTGAAATTGCACCAACGGGACATTTTCTTGAACAGAGGCTACAGCCTTTACATTTATCAGCAACAATCTTGTAGGAAAGAAGCTCTTTACAAACACCTGCGGGACATTTTTTGTCCACAACGTGTGCTATATATTCATCACGGAAGTATCTGAGTGTACTGAGTATGGGGTTAGGTGCACTCTGACCGAGACCGCAAAGTGATGCAGATTTAATATTATTACAAAGGGTTTCAAGCTTATCCAAATCTTCGAGACAGCCTTTTCCTTTTGTGATTCTGTCAAGAATTTCATAAAGACGTTTTGTACCGATACGACACGGAGCACATTTACCGCAGGACTCATCAACAGTAAATTCAAGGAAGAACTTAGCGATGTCAACCATACAGTTATCCTCGTCCATAACGATAAGACCGCCGGAACCCATCATTGAACCGATGTTCATAAGTGAATCGTAATCAATAGGTGTATCAATGAGAGATGCAGGAATACATCCTCCCGAGGGACCACCCGTCTGAGCCGCTTTGAATTTCTTTCCGCCCGGAATACCGCCACCAATTTCTTCAACGATTTCGCGGAGGGTTGTACCCATGGGAACCTCAACAAGACCTGTGTTGTTAATTTTTCCGCCTAAAGCAAATACCTTTGTACCCTTACTCTTTTCAGTACCTATACCCTTAAACCATTCAACACCTTTGTTGATGATGATAGGAATATTTGCATAGGTTTCAACGTTGTTAAGAAGTGTAGGTTTAGCAAAAAGACCCTTTACTGCAGGGAACGGAGGACGGGGACGGGGTTCGCCGCGTTTACCTTCAATAGAGTTCATGAGAGCTGTTTCCTCACCACAAACGAAAGCACCCGCACCAAGTCTTATTTCAAGGTCAAAGCAGAAATCTGTACCAAAGATGTTGTTGCCCAAAAGTCCGTATTCCTTAGCCTGGTCAATAGCTATCTGTAAACGACTAACGGCAATAGGATATTCTGCACGGATATAGATAAAGCCTTTATTTGCTCCTACTGCATAAGCCGCAATTGCCATAGCTTCGATTACAGAATGGGGGTCGCCTTCGAGGATTGAACGGTCCATAAATGCACCGGGGTCACCTTCATCGGCGTTACAGCAAACATATTTCTGGTCGCCCTGTGCTTTGTAAGTAAACTCCCATTTAAGACCTGTCAAAAAGCCTGCACCACCACGACCGCGAAGTCCTGATTCTTTAATTAAGTTAATAACATCCTCCTGTGACATTTCGGTTAAAACAGTACCCAGTGCCTTATAAGCATCTGCACCGATTGCTTCGTCAATATCTTCAGGATTTATAACACCACAGTTACGGAGTGCTATACGCATCTGTTTCTTATAGAAATCAACCTCGTTAAGAGATTTGATTGTATCTGTATCCTCCTGAACAGTTTCGCTGTAGAGAAGTCTTTTTACAATACGACCCTTAAGTAGATGCTCTTCAACGATTTCCTTTACATCCTCAGTTTTTACCATATTGTAGAAAGAACCTTCGGGATAAACGATAACTACCGGACCGAGTGCACAAAGACCGAAGCATCCGGTTTTTATAACTTTAATTTCTTTATCGAGATTGTTTTCCGCCAGTACCTTTTCAAACTCATCAACAATTTTTTCACTGCCTGATGATGTACAACCGGTACCGCCGCAAACCAACACGTGAGCTCTGTATAATTCCATTGTTTAAACCCCTCCTTAATTATTCCGCCGCACCGATTGTATATTCGGTAACAACTTTACCGTTAACAATGTGGTCGTTTATAATTTTAACTGCCTTCTCAGGTGTAACCTTTACATAGGTAATCTTTTCGCCTTCAGGTGAATATACCTCTACGATAGGCTCAAGACGGCACATACCTATACAGCCGGTCTGTGTTACCTTAACATGCTCCAGATTTCTTTTCTGAGCTTCCTCAGCCAAAGCTGCAAGCACAGGTCTTGCACCTGCCGCAATACCACAGGTAGCCATACCTACAACTATTCTGTAGCCTGCTTCCTTATCGTTACGCATCTGTATGTTATTCTGCACTTGCTCTCTTATTTTTTTGAGTTCTTCAAGACTTTTCATTAAATTCATTCCTTTCTAATAAGTTGTGGCACCAACGGACGCCAGCCCTTCATTTATATACTGTTTAATCCATTCCAGGACCTCGTATTCACTTAAAGGCACATCGCCCAAAGCATCTCTTATTTCCTTTGTATCGAAAACAAATTTCCCACTATCGGTAGTATGAGAATAAACAAAATCAAGCTCCGCATTCATAGATATAAGGGAAATCATCGTTCCCGTCATATCACCTAAAGGACTTCTGTCGATATTGTCATGCACAAAGGTCGCTGTGACCTTTGTTCCCACACCTTTTTCCGATTCAATTTTAAATTCACCGCCCGCCTGCTCTGCCGCCATTTTAAAAAGGGGCAATCCGAGTCCCACTTTTCTGGTAGTTCTAGTAGTGGTAAAGGGGTCAGTTACCTTACTCAAAAATTCCTCATCCATTCCGCAGCCGTTATCGGTTATATGTATCGCAAGAACGTTTTTTTTAAGACTTTCTTCAATTTTAATACCTATCTCCGTAGCCTTTGCCGAAACTGAGTTTTGAGCTATATCAAGTATATTAAGGGAGATCTCCTTCATAATTACATAGCCATATATTTAGCCAAAATTCCATCAACATCATCAACGGTAAGCTTGCCGTAAACCTCATCATTTACAGTAAGTACAGGTGCAAGACCGCAGGCACCGATACAACGTGTTGCATCAATGGAGAATTTACCGTCAGATGTACAGGAGCCTACTTCAATACCAAGATTTTTCTTGAACTTTTCAAGAATATCGCCGCTGCCCTTAACATAGCAAGCCGTTCCGAGACAAACAGCAATCTGATACTGCCCCTTCGGTGTCAGCGAGAACTGCGTGTAGAAGGTAACAACACCGTAAATTTCCGTTAAAGAAATTCCTAAGCCTTCAGAAATAATTTTCTGAACCTCAATGGGCAAATACCCGTAAATTTCCTGAGCGCCGTGAAGCACAGGGATAAGTGCACCCTGAACATCTTTGTAGCGTTCAATCAAAGCCAATAACTCTTTTTCCTGCTCTTTTGTACCCTTGAAAGCAGGCACTGCATTTTTAGCCATTATTTTTTCCTCCCATAATAGTAATTTTTAAACTCCATACCGCAAAGCGATACTTCGTTAAGTTTTTAACAATTTGTTGTGCACAAAAAACGCACAAATCAATTATAACATTTTTTTTAGAAAAAATCTATAGTCTTTTTAAATTATAGTAGAAAATTATTCATGAAATTAATGATTTTTTTTGTACATTTTTCACAATCCGACAAAAAATTCACTTTTTCGGAGATATCCCACAGAAAATGTGCATCGGAGCTACTGATGATATTATATGACCTTTCAAGCCCGTTTTTAAGTACAAACTCCTCTGCTGTGGGCTTTTTTGATATTTCAACGGTGGTAAAACCATATTCCGGCGGTATCATACCAAGGTTCGAGATTACGGAATATGCCGATTTATCCACGTGCGCCGGAACAGGTGCTCCCCCGAAGCGTCGCACAAGGGCTGCTGCATCATCAATCTGAAGCGTCAACGCACAGCTGAGCAGCTGTTCAACATTTTCTTTAATGTTATCCTCTTCATCAAAAATGTACTGATTTCCGAAAATATCCACTCTGTTTTCTATGGGCTGACGATATTTTCCTATTTCTTTTTCAAACTCTTCTGCCACATCTACGGTTTCGAAATAGCACAGCAAATGGATTTCTTCTGCCGTTTCCAGCTCCATACCCGGCAAAAGTAATATCCCCTGCTGCTTTGCAAGCTTTGATATAACCCGCAGATTTCCGACAGTGTTATGGTCCGTTACGGCAATGGCATCCAGCCCCTTTATCATTGCCATATTAACTATATTATTCGGTGTCATATCATCGTCTCCGCAGGGTGACAACGCTGAGTGAATATGAAAATCATAATAAAACATAATACTACCACTCCACAGCTGATAATTAATAGCCTGCGTTTTCTCCCACTATAATCACCTTAATCCTGCCCTTGACCCGTTGTCTTGAGGAAATAAGCCAATCGGCACAAATTCTGTCATCGCCGTCACAGCCCTTGAAGCTTTTCTCCGATACGCATACGCCTTTTTTACTGCAATAGGTGTCACAGCTTAATCTGACACAGTTTTTCGGCGCGGCTTCTTTTTTGATTCTTTGCACGCCTTCTTCTATATTTTTTACAATTTTATTTATACCTGCCACCATAATCACCGATTTCGGTCCGAAGGCAATAGCCGCTATTCTGTTGGCGTTTCCGTCACAGTTGATAAGCTCTCCTGTCTCCGTTAAAGCATTTGTACTGCAAAGATAATTATCTGCCCCAAAGGTTTTTCTGTAAATTTCAGGCACATCGGCATTTTCTGCATATCTATCAAAAAATTCGTATCTGCCGCCTCGGAGATAGTCTATAACTCCACATTCAAAAAGGCTCATAGACCCACCTACGGCTACACTCTCCCCTTCCGCCATCAATTTATCCAGAAGAGGGATAACCTCTGCCTTTGTTTCAACATAGTAGGCTTCCATATTATTTTTCTTTAAATTTTCCAATACCTTTTCAATATTCATATTCTCCGTCCTTTCTTCTGTTATATATAGCATACAGCTTCTTAAAGCATCTCTTATAAAGCATCAGATGTGCAAGTGTTGTTATTATCCAAGAAATTAAATAGGATAAATAAAGGCACTCCATAGTCGGTACTATTTTAAACACTGTACATATCCAGATAATTCTGAAAACGCAAGCTCCAAGCAAGGATATGACCATAGGTTCTATTGAATAGCCTATTCCCCTCAACGCCCCTGCCGCTACCTCCATAGTGCCGCAGATGAAATAACCGGTTATAATGTATTTCATTCTTAAAAGTCCATAATTAATAACCTCTATGTCCGTTGAATACATACCCAAAAGAGGCATTGCCAGCAGCATTACCACCGCCGATAATACTGCACCTACCACCGTTACAAGTCCCATTGTAATGGGCAAGCCTTTCTTTATCCTGCCGAAATTCCCGCTGCCGATATTCTGACCGTTGTAGGTAATAATTCCGTGATGAAAAGCGTTCATCGCTATATAAACAAAGCCTTCTATGTTTCCTGCCGCCGCACTGCCTGCCATTGCAACTGCGCCAAAGGAATTTATTGAGGTCTGTATTATTATATTTGAAAAAGAAAAGCAAATTCCCTGTATTCCCGCAGGAAGCCCTGTTCTTGTAATATTCAGAAAGGCTTTTTTATGAATTTTAAGCTTCCTGATTTCCAAAAGCCCCTGCGACCCTTTTAAACAGCCGATGGTACAAAAAGCCGATATGTATTGAGATATTATGGTAGCAAGAGCAACTCCCGCCACATCCATTTTAAATTTTATTACAAACAGCAGGTTGAGTGCCACATTTATTACTCCCGATACGGTAAGAAAATAAAGGGGGCGTCTCGTATCGCCCATAGCACGAAGTATTCCGCTTCCGAAATTATACAGCATAAGCCCCGGTGCACCCAAAAAATATATCCGCAGATACAGGGTTGACAGGTCAATGACCTCCTTCGGGGAATCCATAATTTTAAGCATCATCCTCGAAAATACTATCCCTATCGCCATCACTATAAGTCCGCTGAAAAATCCCATAGCTACAGCTGTATGAGAAACCTCTTCCATATCCCTTCGGTCTTTTGCACCTATCGCCCGTGACATAGTAACATTTACGCCGATGGAAAGTCCTACAAAGACATTGATAATAAAATTTATCAGACTGCTCGTAGAGCCTACCGCCGCCAGGGAGTTGCCACCTGCAAACCTACCCACAATCACCACATCTGCCGCATTATAAATAAGCTGTAATATTCCCGAAAGTGCAAGAGGCAGTGTATAAAGCAACATATTTTTTACTATACTCCCCTTGCTCATATCTATTTCATATTTACCTTGCATACTATCACTCTTTTCATATCTATTCTACCACAAAAAAATCCATTTTGCAATAGCTTTGGGTATTTATTTCCAAAATTTATTTTTTATTTAAAACATATTGACTAAAATGTAATAATATGGTATAATCAAGATATAGAATTTAAAAAGGAGGTTTTGTCTTATGAAATCCACCGGTATTGTTCGTAAGGTTGACCAGCTTGGTCGAATCGTAATTCCGAAAGAGCTTCGCAGGACATTAAATCTTGTTGAAAATAAAGATTCCCTTGAAATTTATATTGAAAAAAATACTATTCTTTTAAAGAAATTCGTTGGTGGTGACGAAAAAAGCAGTATGACCCGCGGCATCGACCCTCTGGGTCGAATTGTTCTGCCTATTGAGCTTCGCCGTCGTCTGGATATTGCGGAAGAAAGGGATTCCCTTGAAATATATATAGACCACACCACCATAATACTTAAGAAATATGAACCGGCGTGTGTGTTCTGCCAGAACGCCCGCAATGTTTTCACCTTTAAGGGTAAGAATATCTGCCCCGCCTGTCTGGAGGAGCTTAAAGCTATAAACTAAACCGATGAGAAGTCTTGCGAGGGCAAGGGCTTCTCATACTTTTAATGGAGGATTATTATGTTTATTGAAATTATAAAATCTTGTGTTCTGGGAATAATTCAGGGTATTACCGAATGGTTGCCCATCAGCAGTACAGGTCATCTTATTCTCGTAAATGAATTTCTGAAGCTGAACTGTTCAGAGGAATTCTGGAGTCTCTATGAGGTTATAATTCAGCTTGGGTCAATCCTCGCCGTGCTTGTGCTTTATTTTTACAGGCTCAACCCCTTCTCTCCGAAGAAAACCTCCGAAGAGAAAAAAAGCACCTTTAATATGTGGTTCAAGGTAATTATCGGCTCCTTGCCTGTAGCGGTTATCGGCGTGCTGTTTAATGACTATATCCCCGACCATCCTTTCGTTATTGCGGCGGCACTTATAGCTTACGGTGTGCTGTTCATTGTAATCGAGAAGATGTCAAAAAAACCGAAAACCAATTCCATTGAAGGAATGTCCTTCTTGAAATCCTTGGGTATAGGTCTGTTTCAGACGCTTTCCATTATTCCCGGCACCTCTCGGAGCGGTTCAACCATCATGGGTGCTGTAATACTCGGCACTTCACGACCCGTGGCGGCTGAATATTCTTTTTTTCTTGCAATACCCGCTATGGTTGGTGCAAGTCTTCTCCGTGTATATAAATTCATAAAAGAATGCGGCCTTGTTTTTACTTCCACAGAAATCGTTGTAATGCTGACGGGTATGGCAGTCTCCTTTGTTGTATCGGTATTTGCTATTAAATTCCTGATGGATTATATTAAAAAACACGATTTCACTGCCTTTGGATATTACAGAATTATCTTAGGTATTATAGTGCTTCTTTATTTTGCATTCATTTAAAGGAAGGATAAAAATTGAACACAAAGATATATAAAATACTTGAATATAATAAAATATTACAGTTTCTTGCCGACAGCGCCGTAACGGGCGAAGCCAAAAAGCAACTGCTTGCTCTTACCCCTTCGGTGGGTTTTGATGAGGTTGAAGCCTTGCAGAAAGCCACCTCTCAGGCTACTTCCATGCTTGTTATGCACGGGGCGGCACCGATTGTTGCCGTCCCCGATATTCGTGCCGCTGTAAACCGCAGTAAGCTTGGTGGTGTTCTCTCCCTTTCGGAATTATTGGGCGTAGGGGCTGTTTTGCGATGTGCAAAAAACCTGATTGCCTATATGGATAAAGGCGAAAAATTTGATATTCTGCAATCTATGTGCAGTAATCTTACCACCATGCCCGATTTGCAGCGGGATATTTCAAACAGCATTTTAGGCGAGGATACCGTAGCCGATAACGCCAGCGGTGAGCTGGCGGCGCTTCGCCGTAAAATTTTACAGCTGAATAATAAAATCAAGGATATTCTGAATGATATGCTTCGTTCGGCGGAAACTCAAAAATATTTGCAGGAGCCTATTGTCACTATGCGCGGTGACAGATATGTTTTGCCTGTTAAAAACGAAAACCGCAATAATGTTCCCGGAATATTACACGACACCTCTGCTACGGGTGCAACAGCCTTTATCGAACCTATGGCTGTAGTGCAAACTAACAATCTTCTCCGTGATGTTATAGTTGCCGAGCAACGTGAAATTGAACGTATTATAGCTGATTTTTCAGCCCGTGTTGCTCTTTGTGCCGATATAATTTTGGAAAACTACCGTATTATAATTGAAAGTGATGTTTTATTTACAAAAGCGTCATTCTGCAACAAGTTGAAATGCACAGAACCTGTTTTAAACCGTGAAGGTCAGCTTGTAATCAAAAAAGGCAGACATCCACTTCTTGACAAAAAAACCGTGGTCCCCGTTGATATTTATATAGGTGGTGATTTTGACACTCTCGTTATAACCGGACCCAATACGGGTGGCAAAACCGTAACCTTAAAGACCGTAGGTCTGTTTGCCCTTATGTGCCAATCAGGGCTTCAGCTACCTGCAGATTCAGGCACGATAATGCCCGTTTACAGCAATATTTTTGCCGACATTGGTGATGAACAGAGTATTGAGCAAAGTCTCAGTACCTTCTCGTCTCACATGGTAAATATTGTAGATATTTTAAACCTTGTTGAGCCTAATACCTTAGCTTTGTTTGATGAACTCGGAGCAGGTACCGACCCGGATGAAGGCGCAGCGCTTGCCATTGAAATTTTAGAATATATGCGCAGCTGCGGTGCGTCTTCCATTGCCACAACCCATTACAGTGAGCTTAAAATGTATGCTCTTTCAACAGACAGAGTTGAAAATGCCTCCTGCGAATTTGATGTGGCAACTCTCAGACCTACCTACAGACTTTTAATCAGCGTTCCCGGGAAATCCAATGCCTTTGCTATTTCAAAGAGACTCGGACTCTATGATACCATTATTGAAAAAGCATCCGCCCGAATGACAGCAGAAAGTGTCAGATTTGAAGATATAGTATCAGAGCTGCAGCAAAAACGTGAAGCCGCTGCCACAGCTTATGATGAAGCGGTAAAAATGCGTAACGAGGCGGCATCCCTCCGCGGGTCCCTCAAAAAGGAGAAGGATACCATCAAGGACCGCCGTGAAAAGCTGTTGGAGGATGCTCGCCGTGAGGCTCAGGAAATAATTTTAAAAGCTCAGGAGGAAACGGATATTCTGCTTAAGGAAGCCCGCCGGCTTTCTGCCGAGCTGGGCGAAAAGGACAGCATCAGGCAGATGGAGCAGGTGCGTTCGGAAATACGTCAAAAAGGCTCCGTTGCCGATAAACAGTTACGTAAAAATCAGCAGAAATCCAACACTAAAATCAGCGAAATCAAGCTTGGAATGACCATAGATATTTTATCTGTTGATGAGCGCGGTACGGTTTTATCCCTCCCCAATCAAAACGGTGATTTTACTGCTATGGTTGGTATTATGAAGCTTAAAACCAACGTCCGTGACGTTAAAATCGTAAATGACAGCAGTGCAAAACAGGGTGTTAAAATTATTGAAAGCCGCAAAAATATATCCAGCCGTTCCATGAACATTAAAACGGAACTCGATTTGCGGGGTTTTACCGCCTATGATGCTATTATGGAAGTGGATAAATTTATAGACGATGCCTTGCTCGCATCTCTGCCGAAGGTGTCCATTATTCACGGCAAAGGTACGGGCGCTTTACGTGCCGCACTCCATGACCATCTCCGTAAAAACAAGCTGGTAAAAACCTTCCGTCTCGGAAGTTACGGCGAAGGTGACAGCGGAGTTACCATAATTGAATTTAAGTAAAAATATACAAATGCGGGGTGTCTATTATGAAAATCAGTCATTTCACCGAAAAGGTTATTAAATTTATATTTGAATGTATAGTTGTTATCTGCTGTCTTACCCTGTCCCATTTCAGTCACAGCATAATACTTGAGATAGCCGATGTCTTTTTGCTTGTATTTTTGTGCGTTACCCTGACGGTTAATATTCTTAACGTCCTGAAACACAATGTTCATTACGACAAAGAAACTGTGCATAAAGAAAGAACTGCGGCAGAGATAGCAATAATAGGACTTATTATACTTATGATGCTGTTCTCCCTGGCAAATACTTTTTTTGATTTGCATATTCAGGTTACACCTAAATTAACGGATATTATTTTATATTCGGTTTTAGCGTTGAGAGACGGCATATACATTTATCTCAGCAAAAGAAAAAAATAATTTAACCGATATTCATTTTAAGGAGATTCAAAATTGAAAAGGCATATTAAAAACGACCTGGTTTATTATACAGATGAAGCGCTTGACCAATCAGGAAATATTACCCACGTTTTCACAACCCGCCTCGGCGGTGTCAGTAAAGGTAGTCTTTCTTCCCTTAATATGGGCGTTAACCGCCCTGACACACGTGAGAATATTCTGGAAAATTACCGCCGCGTTTGCGATACCGTAGGCTTGGATTATACCCGCTGTGTTTTAGCACAGCAAGCTCACACGTCAAATATCCGCATTGTAACAGAAGCCGATGCAGGTAAAGGACTGATTGTTCCTTCTGATATTAAAGATACTGATGGTCTTGTCACCAACATAAAAAATCTCCCGCTGGTGATTTTTTATGCCGATTGCGTTCCTGTTTTACTTTATGACGAGACGTCTCACGTAATTGCGACTGTTCATTCGGGTTGGCGGGGAACCGTCTCTAAAATTGCCGAAAATGCAATTAATATAATGAACTCCCGGTTCGGTTGCCGTCCTGAAAATATTACCGCCGTTATAGGTCCTTCCCTATGCAGGGAGCATTTTGAAACCGGTCTTGATGTAGCGGAGAAATTTTCCTCTTATCCCCGGTGCATAGTCTATAAAAATGACAAAGCATATATAGATTTGTGGCAGGTTAACCGACAAATTCTGCAAAACTGCGGTGTCAGCAATATAAATATTTCAGGTCTTTGCACCGTCTGCGATACTTATGAGTTTTTCTCCCATCGCGGGTGCGGTCCGGATACCGGCAGAATGGCTCTGATTGCTTGTTTGAAATAGGAGGCGGAAATGTTTTACAACCCTTATTCTGAATATTTAATGAAAACTTATGGTGAAAAGGTATATAAGCTTCCTGTAAATCTTAAAACCACCTGTCCCAACCGTGACGGCACATCAGGCTATGGCGGTTGCATTTACTGCGGTGAAAAGGGTGCAGGCTTTGAAAATCTTTCAAACGACCTTTCGGTCACCGAACAGCTTCGCCGCAACGCCGAATATATCGGCAAAAAATATAATGCAAAGAAATTTATCGCTTATTTCCAGAATTTCACCAACACCTATATGCCTGCAGATGAATTTGAAGGCTATGTAAAAGAGGCGACAAGCTGTAATATTATCGGTATTGACGTTTCCACAAGACCCGATTGCATTTCAACTCAATATCTTGAAATTTTAAAAGAAACAGGACTTGACATTACCATTGAGCTTGGGCTTCAGACGGTGAATTATCATACTCTGAAAAAAATTAACCGCGGTCACGGACTGGCTGAATTTATCGAAGCGGTGCTTCTCATAAAAAGCTACGGATTTAAAGTATGCACCCACATCATATTGGATTTGCCCTATGACAATATAACCGATGTTACAGAGGCCGCACGAATTTTATCGGCTCTTAAAATTGACTTTGTAAAGCTCCATTCCCTTTACGTTGTCTATGATACTGTTTTAGACAACCTCTATACCAAAGGCGAAATTTCTCTTTTGTCGTACGAGGACTATATTGACCGATGTGTAGCCTTTTTGCGGAATTTAGATGAAAATATTGTAGTTCAACGACTAATCGGACGAGCTCCCAAAGAGGATTGCCGAATAGCGAATTTCAATATGAGCTGGTGGAGAATCAAGGATTTAACAGAAGAACGCTTCAAAACGGAAAATGCCCGTCAGGGCGATTTATGCGGCAGTCTTTGCGGCAGTGCCGTAAAAAAATTTGTAAAGAAGGATTAGAATGTATTACGAAAAAGTAACCGATGCTATCGAAACCGTTGCCTCTCTTGCAGAGGAAATCTGGATTGAGCATTATAAGAAAATCATCCCCGAAGATACCATCAGAATGATGGTGAAAAATCACCAGAGCAGTGATGCCATTGCAAAGAAAATTGCTGATGGATATGAGTATTTCTTAATATTTGACCCTTCGCCCGTAGGCTATTTCGCCGTAAAGGAAACAGAAAAAGGTCTATATCTGGATAAGGCATATCTTAAAAAAAGCAGCCGCAAAAAAGGCTATTTCAAAAAGATAATCTCAGATTTGTCGTCCAAAGGTTTTCCGAGAATTTACCTTTCCGTCAACAGTGAAAACGAAAGCTCTATCGCCGTTTATACCGCCTGCGGATTTAAAATCTGCGGTGAGTCTAAAAACGATTTCGGCGGCGGTGCTGTTTTTAAGGATTACATAATGGAAAAATTATTCAAAAATGATATTGCATATAAATAAAATATTGTATAATAATATACTTGAAATATTCACCAATTAGGTGTATAATCAAAATATGTAATAATTTGACAAAGGATGGTACTTATGAATACAGATATATATTTTGACCACGCCGCCACTACTTATGTTAAACCGGAAGTGCTGGCGAAGATGCTTCCCTGCTATACCACTCATTTCGGTAATCCGTCCGGTGTTTATAAGGTAGGCAGAGAGGCTCGCGCCTTTGTGGACAAAGCCCGCGCCGATATAGCTATGTGTCTCGGCTGTCTGCCCGAAGAAATTTTCTTCACAGGCTGCGGTAGCGAAGCCGATAACTGGGCTATTACGGGAACAGCTTATGCTAATAAAAATAAAGGTAATCATATAATAACAACAGCCTTTGAACATCACGCCGTTCTTCATACCTGTCAGAAGCTTGAGAAAGAAGGCTTTGATGTAACTTATATAAAGCCCGATAAAAGCGGTTTAATTTCTCCCGATGACATCAGAAATGCCATCACCGATAAAACTATACTTATTACTGTTATGTATGCCAATAATGAAATAGGCACAATTCAGCCTATCGCTGAAATCGGCGAAATTGCAAGAGAATTTAAAATCCTCTTCCACACAGATGCAGTTCAGGCTGTAGGTACTCTCCCCATTGATTTACGTACCGTAAATATTGATATGATGTCTATGTCAGCACATAAATTCTACGGTCCGAAGGGTGTAGGCGCACTTTATATCAAAAAAGGCTGCCGTCCCGCAAACTTTATGCAAGGCGGTGCTCAGGAATCCGGCAGACGTGCAGGTACGGAAAACGTAGCAGGTATCGTAGGTATGGCAGAAGCACTTAAGCTTGCCTGTGCCAATATAGACGAAAACCGTCTCAAGCTATCTCAGATGAGAGATTATCTGATTACTGAGGTTTTAAATAAAATCCCTTATACCAGACTCAACGGTCACGTGACAAAGCGTCTCCCCGGAAACGCCAATTTCTCCTTTGAGTTTATCGAAGGCGAATCACTTTTGCTTTTCCTTGATATGAACGGCATTGCGGCGTCCAGCGGCTCAGCCTGTACTTCAGGCTCTCTCGACCCGTCACACGTGCTTCTCTCCATTGGAATACCCCACGAAATTGCCCACGGCTCCCTCCGCATTTCTCTCGGAGATTACAATACCTACGGGCAGATAGATTTTTTAATTGAAAAGCTTATTGAAATAGTGGCACGCCTTCGTGCTATGTCACCTTTATATAACGAATAGAAAGGAAGAAACATTATGTATACAGAGCAGGTTATGGAGCATTTTGCAAATCCTCATAACGTAGGCGAGGTTGAAAACGCCAACGCCGTAGGTCAGGTTGGTAATGCGAAATGCGGCGATATTATGAAAATGTCAATGTTGATTGAAGATAATATTATAAAAGATATTAAATTCAAAACCTTCGGATGCGGCGCGGCTATTGCAACCAGTAGCGTTGCCACCGATTTGGTTAAAGGAAAAACCATTGAAGAAGCGCTCAAAATCACTAACAAGCAGGTTATTGATATGTTAGGCGGTCTGCCTAAAGAAAAAATCCATTGCTCGGTTCTTGCCGAAGAAGCAATCCAAATGGCTATTCAGAACTACTATGAACGTCAGGGTCTGGAATTTCCGGGCAGCAGTCACAGATGTAACGGTTGCTGTGAAAGCTGCGGCGGTCACCACGAATAAGTATTCAAAAAGGGGCTGTTTAAACAGCCCCTTTTAATTTTTATTCATCTTCTTTAAAATTCAGCATTTCCTTAAACAAGCCTTCTTCACGGCTCAGCTCATCATAGCTTCCCGACTGGATTATTTCACCCTTATTGAACACCAGAATTTCATCTGCGTTTCTGATGGTGGTCAGTCTGTGTGCCACAATGATTACCGTATGAGATTTCATCAGCTCGTTAATGGCGTTTTGAATGTGACGTTCAGATACGTTATCCAGCGCCGAGGTTGCCTCGTCAAAAATAAGAATATCAGGTTCCCCTAAAATAGCTCTTGCTATGGCAAGACGCTGTTTCTGACCGCCCGAAAGCCCGTAACCGCCATCGCCTACTATGGTATTCCAGCCCATGGGCAGGTCGTTGACAAATTCGTGGACTCTTGCCAGTTCCATTGCTTTGATAATATCCTGCATAGGTGCATCGGGGCAGGCTATTCTGATATTATCCATAATACTCATCTGGAAAATAAAGGGTTGTTGCGGAACGATACCTATACTCTTACGCAAATCGTGAAGACTGTACTTTTTAATATTACAACCGTGCATCTTGATTTCGCCGTCATTTACCTCGTAAAGTCGCATAATCAGCTTTATAAATGTACTCTTTCCGCTACCGGAGGAACCTACCAACCCGAAGCTTTTGTTATATTCAAGACTGCAGTTAAAGTTTTTAAATATTTTTCTGTCATCATAACCGAAGGTGACATCTTTAAATTCTATACAAGGTAAATCCTTTTCCGCGGCTCTTTTACGTTCTATCTCAATGCTGTGGCAACGCTCCGTTTCGGGAGTGCCGGAAGCCTCCTCCAAAATATCTTCAATCCGTTTAAGGCTGGCCTGTGCATTGGATTGAAGCAGACTTATGTTAAACCAGTTTGACATGGCATTCATAACAATACCCATGCTACTGATAAACGCCGTCAGCTCACCTAACGTGAGACCTCTGTAGATGCAAGAAATACCTCCCACGAGATATATTGCCGCTACGCCGGCGCTCTGAACAAGCTCAGGTTTTGCACATTCTAACCATTGGGTAAAGGAAAGGTAGATACCCTTTTCTTTAAGCTGTTTTATATATCCGTCAAATTTAATATGAACCTCATCCTCAACGGCATACATTTTAATGGCATCACTGCCGTGAATTACGTCGTTTATGTACTTGCTGGCTTCCGCCTCGCTTTTTAGCATTTCAGTTGAAATTTTTGTGATTTTTCCTCTTGCGGCAATATTTACACTTATGGTAATAAATGCTATGATGAGCATTAATACCGTCAGGAGCCAGTCATAGGAAAATAGGGCTACCAGCGATATAAGCGACGAAACTGCGTTCACCGGTATTGCAAGTGCAAACTGATGAAGAAAGTTCTTTAAATTAGCCATTGGCGAGCCCATAATGTAGTTAAAAAGCTCTCCCGATGATGTGGTATCATAAAATCTCATACACAGATTTTGAATATGGCTGAAAAATTTTGAACGCACATTGAACAAAAAGCCTTCAAGCCCTTTGAGAAGATTACGGAACCCTACTCCCCAAATCAACAGTCTTATGATATGCAATATCACATAGCCGCCACACAGTATGGCTACCGTTTTGATTTTTTCTGCAGTCTGCAAAGCTTCATTAGCAATACCGTCATCAATAACATGTTTGATGACTATGTTCTGACTTGCCACTATTGCGCCTGCAATCATAGCACCTATCATGGCAATAAAGAGATTCTTTTTGTTGTCTCCCACCAAGCTCCAGATGCTTTTCCAAAATCCGTTTTTAGCCTTCTTCTCCTTCATAAGAACCATCTCCCCTGAAACGCTCGCACTATTATATTATTCAGTTTTCTTAAGTGTACCACATAACCTTTTATTTGTCAACACTTTTTTCTATTTTTTCAAAATAATTTTTACGGTTCCAGAGAGGAGGGCTAAAACCACCTTGTCATCTGCATTTATTTCCGAAATATCCGTCTTTTTCAGCCTGCCGTTTTCTATTTCATAAACCACCGCCGAGGTGGTTGAGAAGTTCCTTTCGCCACCGGTTGACTCCGCTATAATGCGACCGTCATATTTTTTCAGTACCTTACCCAAAAATACTGCTGTTTCTCCGAAGAAGAAATCCGCCGTTACAGTACCCCATTCGCCCGTTACCCATTCATAGAAATCTGTAGTATCGGCTGAATGTAAAAACCGCACTGCATTTATTTCTCCTTTTTCGTCCGTACCGTATTGCAGAATATCGCCGACCGCAAGTGGGGTCCCCCCATCGCCCGGGTGCAGGATTTTGTTTTTACAGGAACCTATTGCCGTTATATCTTCAATATCCCTTGCGGAAATTTTAATATCCGTTCCATTACTGAAGGTAAGCATATAAACCTCGTTTCCCGTTTCATCGAGGGTCACTTCTATTTCCCGGATTATGACAATTTCATTATAATTGGTAATATTCAGCATCTGGCTGTCCTTTTCGTGGACTATGACCGCCTCAGGTACATATTGTTCGTCTGTGCCGTAGATTTCTATATTATATCTGTTTGTAGCTTTGAAAAAATCTTTTTTCCTTACAAAGTAGCCTTCCTCGTAGGTTTTATCTTCGGGAATTACTATAATCTTTGTTTCGTCCGACAGGAAATATCTTGCGGCAAAAAGACTGTTGTGATAGAGACTGATGCTCTTATAATCCGCATTTTCCACGCTGAGGCTGCTTATTTTTCCGTCTCTCGCCAGGCTGTATTTTACGGTTTTCCCTTCAGGCGGCAGGGCAACGCCCTGCTTTAAAGTAAATATTTCTATTTTACCGCCGCCCGTAAAGAGTTTTATTTCCATATCATCCGAAATATTACCCGAGCTTCCCGTTTTTATCACATAGCCATAGTTTTCATAGGGCGAGCTTTTAATATCGGCATAGAGGATTTTCCCCTGTCTGTCAAAATAAAAATATCCCCATTCACCCACCTGCGGTTGCGGTGTGTTTCCGAAGGCGGCTGAAACCGCGTAGGGTTTCCCGTCAATAATTAACTCCCTTTCACTTAAAGAGTCTAAGGTCCCGATGACCGCTTCCGTTGAAATTATAATTTCTGTCGCCCTGCCGTTTATGCTTCTTGCAATTTGCAGTACCTCGTCGGCATTATAGCTCAAATCATCTGTTTTTTCGCCGTCACGGATTACGGTTACCTGCCTGCAATCGGGCAAATTAAGCATAAGCTTTCCGCTGAATCTGCCGTAAACTTCTTTTTCGAGGCTTCCTCCGCTTTGGGCAACTACCGCAGTATAGCTTTTGATTTTAACCGTTTCTGCAGGTGAACCGATAATCTCAGCCTCCCCGTCAGCAGGGCAATAATCGGCTAAATTGCAATCCCCTGCCGAGGCTAAAAACTCGCCGTTATATATAATTCTGGTATTGGGTGTGATGCTGACCCTTACGCCGCCACCTGCGATTTCGCTGTTATTAAACTCTTCAATATCATCTGCCGAAATCACCTTTACATCCTCTGTTTTATCAGTAAAATGTATAACCTTCCCCTCGTCATCCGCATAAAGCTTCACCCTATGACCCAACAGCTTTTTAATTCCTTCATCCCCGCAGCTATAGGTTTCAAAACCCAGTCGAATCTGAGTTTTCCTCACCGAGCTGTCACCCGTCAGGGCGGTTGTGCCGTTATCCGTCAAGAGAGACGTTACCGTATTAATTTTATGATAATATTTAAGAGCATTTACAGTTTTATCGTATACGATATTCTCTCCGAAGGAGCTTTGCTCCATAACCCTCGTTTCAAAAGCGTTTGCTAGAAGATTTACCATATCTCCTCTCGTTATATCGCCGTCTTTGACATTTTTCCCCAGCTTCAGCTCCCCGGCAATGGACAAATATCCTACGGGATAGCCGCCCGTGGTCTCGGCATAGTTACCATAGCCCAGTGCCGTTACAAGTATTTTTACGGCTTCCTTATAGCTGACAATCCTGTCCGGATAGAAAAGCCCGTCTGACGCTCCGGTGACAAGTCCATTTTCCACCCCTGCGTTTACATAAGGCGTATACCACGCTTCCTTAGCCACATCCTCAAAATAGGTGTAGCCACCGCCGTTTTCCGCATTAATCAGCTTTGCAACCGCAGTAATGTAGCCGGCACGGGTAACAGTCTCTTCAGGTCTGTAGCTACCGTCATCATAGCCGTTTAAGATACCGAGACTGTTTAAAAGCTTTAAGCTATCCAGCATATTTTCATCTGTTACATCAGCAAATTTTTCACTACCGCCCTTTTCGCCTCTGATAAAGCGAATAGCAGGGTTCCAGGAGTTTCCGCCCAAATTCTGAAATTCTATTTTTATGAATTTATCTTCGGTGTTTTTTATTTTATAGTCTATTGTCAGCCATTTATTTTCTATCTTGGGATGGATTTTAATGGACGGTTTAATTTGTCTGAACTTCTCCCCGTCCTCCGACAAATAGAAATTAAAATGAGACATTCCGTCACCGTCCCAGAAATAGGTTGAAACGGTAAGGTCGCATTGAATCGGGATTTCATATACAAGCCACTGTGGTGAAAGCTCCGTTCGCTGAATAAAACTGAAATCATCGGTGAAGCTTACCTCCTCATCCGTATGAGGGGTTGCCGTAAGCTTTTCACTATGAAAAACCGCACCGTCAAGGCTTGCGCAATCCTCAAAAAAAGGCAACGATACCTCTTCTGCCGATACAGCGATCGGCAGAAGAAGTACTGACAGAATTATTAAAATATGTTTTTTTATATTACACTTTAACATCAAGCACAGCTCCATTTATAGCAGAAGATACAAGCATTGCATAGCGGCTGAGATACCCTTCTTTGATTTTCATTTCGGGACAGTTCCATTCTTTCATTCGACTTGCGGTTTCCTCGTAGCGAATTATCGCCACATCAGCTTTTTCGATTTTACCGTCCATAATAGCAGCTATTGCCTCGTCCTCGCTGCCAAAACCTTTGCCTCTTATTCGTGTACCGGCATTTCCTCAGCAACAGCGGCACGTTTTGCCACACAGCCGTCCTTTGCGGCACGGGGTATTTTATACGTACGGATATGCCCGGGGATAATCTCATTAAAGGTACTCGCAACACCTGTAACAGGTCTTTTTATCTGTTCGCCCGTATATCCCATAGCATTAAGAAGGCTACGGTGAGAAGCTTTTTTTAAGCCCGTACCTCTCTTAAAATCAAACCTTTCAAAAGTTATATAATTAGTATATCATATAGAAATTATAATTGCAAGAGTTATTTTAACAAAACCCGCGGAATAGTTAATTTCTTTCGTTACACACCTCTATGTAGAAGCTCACCGGTCTGAATCCGTCATTACAGGAAATCATAGCCGATTTTTCATTTTTCATCCAACCGTCGTAGAAGTTACCGCCGCCGGTTGCCAGCTCTTTTACAAAATATTCCATACTCTCCCAGGCAGAATCGCACATATTTTCAGGCTTTTCGCCGCGGACGGACATAAACTCCATACCGAGCCGCATTTCGCAGGCATGCTCGATTGGATTTTCATATTTTTCTATCAAATCCTCATACCGCATCATTTTCATAACGGTAATTTTTACGTCCTTCATTTCTCCACCTCATACTGCCAGTCAATGATACCGCCGAATTCTTTTACCTTGGTGTAGCCGAGCTTTACAAGGCTTTCCGATGCGATTTTACTTCTTCTGCCGCTACGGCAATATACAAGTATCTGCTTGTTTTTGTCCGAAATCACCCTTTCGGCTTCCGCCTCAATTTCGGTGTATGGAATTAAGATTGCTCCCGGAATATGTCCCTCGCAAAACTCGCTCTTTTCCCTTACATCAAGGATAATTATATCCTCGCCGCTATCCATTATCCTTTTTGCCTCTTCTGTTGAAATCTGTTCGTACATTACTATTCCTCCCTGCTTTGATACATTCTCACCGCCGTTATTATCCCCGCAAGCGGTGAGAAAAATACAAAACACAGCAGATATAATACATAATATTTTCTTCATCATAGTTTTTCCATCACCTTTTTGAATACCTCGCCGATATTTTCTCTTATTACCAAATCGGCGTGACCGTCGTATTCTGTTTCGGATTTATTTATCATAACAATATATTTCCCTCTGAAATATCTTACAAAGGATGCGGCAGGGTACACCGCAAGGGATGTCCCTCCTACCACGAGCATATCCGCGTTTTCTATATGATACACCGCCGATTCCGCAATCCCCTCATAGAGTGCTTCGCCGTACAGTACAACCTGAGGCTTCATAATTCCGCCGCAGGAAACGCATCTTGGTACATTTTTGTTTTTGATTTCCGACAAAAGCATATCTGTCGCTCCTTGTCTGCCGCAGGAAACGCAGGTAAATTTTTCTGCCGTTCCGTGAAGCTCAATTACATTTTTGCTACCCTCCCGTTGATGCAGTCCGTCTATGTTTTGGGTTATGACCGCCTTCAGCTTCCCCATTTTTTCAAGCTTTGCCAATGCTTTGTGGGCATCGTTGGGTTCTGCCTCGATTATAAAATATTTTCTGTAAAAATCATAAAAGGTTTCGGGATTTCGGAAAAAGAAATCGTGGCTTAAGATTTCTTCGGGTGGTATACCGTATTCTTTAACTGTATTATATAATCCGTCCCGACTCCTGTAATCCTTCACGCCGCTTTCGGTAGACACTCCCGCCCCTCCGAAGAAAGCTATTCTGTCACATTCTCTGACCATCTCTGTAAATTTTTCTATATTCATTTTACTTGCCTCGTCAAACCTTTTTAGGCTGATACAGCCCGACCGGCTCTCTGTTTCTGTACTCGTGTTTCTCGTAGTAGCCTATCAGAGTTCCGTCATCATCACGAAGTGCTACCATATAGACATCCTTGTTTTCTTCATCATTACGATAGGTATAGATAATATTGTTACTCTTTCCTTCCTTAAACCACGCAAGGACCTTATCTATCATCTCGTTTGCCTTCTGCGTATGGCAGTCTCTTATGCTGCTGCCCGTCAAATTCTTGCGGTACCTCGCTATAGCCGACGGATTCATATATACAATTTTGTCATTCATATCGCAAATAACAACAGGTGCCGTATCCGCTTCAAGTACACTTTTTAATAATTTGTTTAACATCTTGTCCCTCCTCATTTTTTATTGTTTTGAATAAAAGCCTCTTGTTTAATTTTATCCGATGCTTTTATTTCAGACTTTTCAGATATTCCTTTTGCCTGTCCGTAATCCGATGGCTTTCCGCCGCCTTTTGGATTGTCTTGTTATGTACCCATTGGGGCAGGCTCTTGTTTTCTATATACCTAACAGCCGTATCATACTGTTTTACAAGTGCTGCCTGAAAATACCACGCCATCATCATATTGACATAGTATTCCTCCGACCTGATGTTTGCAACCATATCGGTGTATTCCTTCCTGAAGCTACAGTCCAGAAAATGCGTCATAAGCATACCTATTGCAAAACGTACTGTATACGGTTTATCCGATTTGAGCCATTCTTTAATTTTAATCAACAGCTGAGGCAGATTGTTCTTAAATGCCGCAGGTCTGAAACCGTCGCAGGTTGCCCAGTTATCTATCCACGGTAAAAACCTTTCCGTCTCCGCCATACAGCTGTCATAATTCTTTATCTGCATTATCAAAAATGCGTGAAGGTTATTTTCTTCGTAGTATTTATGAGGCAGGCTGTCTAAAAATTCCCCGTATTCTTCCCTTTTAAAAAGCTCCTTAGCAAGTCGTTTAAGCTCAGGCACTCTCACTCCTATTACCCATTCTTTATCAACAGTCGGCATAAGCCCGGAGTGAAAATCGCGGTATTTTAAGTCCTGCAAGCTAAATAATTCTTTTTGTATGCTTTTCATTTTTACCTCAATGCTTTAAAATTTCTTTAATTTTCAATCAAAAAGTCCGATTTTGCGGTTTGCCTGAATTTTATGGGCGATACGCCTTTTATTTTTTTGAAAATACGGCTGAAATAGGCAGCGGCAGAATAACCCAGCATTTCCGAAATTTCTTCTATGCTGTAATCGGTGTTTGCCAGCAAATTTTCGGCTTTTTCTGTTTTTCTGAAATTTATATACTCACTGACTGTACAGTGATAATAGCTGTGAAACAACCTGTACAGAGAGCTTTTTGAAATATATGTCGCTTGCGCAACCTTCGTTGCCGAAAGAGGTTTAAAAATATTTTCATTTATATACATGGTTGCTTTTTCGATATTTTTATCCGACTTCGGTTTCATGATATTTTCAAGTAATATGTATTTTGCCAGCATAACGCCAACTGTGGTTATACTTCGGATTTTCGCATCTTCAACCATCTCAAGGCTGTCATAGTATTCCTGTAGCTTCGGGTTTGTGCAAAAGCCTTTTCCAGTTTTTATCTGACCCATAATAACATATCCTATAATTATGCCTTCATGGATGATTGGCACAGCAATGTCCGTAAGCCCTGCGTGGCAGATATGGCGTTCAGGCTTTTTGCTTTCCCCGCATCGCCGCAAAAGCTTTATATCAGAGCTACTGCAGGCACGCCTTCCCTCCGGCGTTTCCTGAATTTTTCTGCAATAGTCATTGGAAACGATGCTTTTTTTATATTTGAGTATATTAAATCATTATAATCAACTATCATTTTTATCACCCTTTAAATTATACACCATTATATTATTTTTTGCAATAGCTTTTCCTCAAAAGTTTTCACAAAATTGGAATATAGTGCAAAAAAATAAAAATTTTTAATATTGTAGAATCTTTTTTGTTATGTTATACTTTAGGTAATACTGAAAAAAGATGTGTCTCTATGAATATATATAATGTAAATGAAACGTCATATCATACGGAAGATTATAAAATCAAAATCAACGGCATTGAGGTTACTCCCGATACGGCGAGGGTTTTTGCCGTTTTCTTCAACAGACGCCGGCCCGGTCATCAAAGACAAATTGAGCAGTCGGAGCTTGTAAATTTTGTTTCATTTTCCTGCTATGGTGAAGCTGTTATTGAAGTTACTCCTGCGGAAAACTTTGAAAGCTATGTTATAAGACCGAAATCTCTTGGTTTTAAGTCCCGCATTACCGAAAGCGGCAGTATTGAAATTATAATGACACGGCCTGCATATTTTACCGTTGAGCCTTTTGGAAGAAGAAATGCACTTCACGTATTTGCCGACCCCGAAAAAGCTTACGAAAAGGATGAAAATACTATTAATTTCGGCAAAGGCGTTCATGATAAATATGGATTGCGCCGATGTCCATGATATAACCTATGAAAATATCAACGTGGAATTTGATGAGCTAATTCCTCAGCCTGTGCTTTAGCAGACCGATAGTGAGGTTTATAAAAACCCCAATCCTGACTATGCTCCTCCCCTTATTCCTTCGGAGGTTGTTTTCCATTACGAATATTCGGCAGGCGGCAAAAGACGCGGCAAAAACAGAAGGCTTAAGCTTAAAAACATTCATCTTTTCGGCAGACAAAAGCCTATTATTCATTTTGAAGGCTACGACCATGAACACGGCTGTGATGATATTACTGTTTCAGGGTTGTTCCGGAATGAGAAAAAAATAACCGATTTAAACGAAACCGAAATGACCGCAAACGAATTTTGCAGAAATATTACGTTAAAATAACGTTGCTTTCTGCCTATAAAAATTTCATATTAAAATAGGAGGTAATTTAAAATGAAAGAAATTATTGTTCCGGTTGTATATAACACCGTCGACCGTTGCGGACGCAAGGAAATTACAGACGCTCTTAAGCAAGCGAATGTGTCCCGCGTTTTTATAGGGTTTGGTCAGTATTTTTACGATGAAAAAACGTCTGGAATCCTTTAAAATCCTTAAAGAAAGTATTGATTATTTTAAAAACCAAGGCTTTAAGGTCGGTGTGTGGCATTGGTCCTTCTGGATAAAGGATTTTAGCCCTTTTACCATGATAACAGGTGCAGACGGCAAGGTATCCTCCGGCTTTACCTGTCCCTTTGATAATGATTTTATAAAATTTGCCGGTGATTTTACTAAAGAGTTAGCCCATTTAGGTATTGACTCAATTCTCCTTGACGATGACTACCGTTTCGGTCATTTAGATGTTGCAAACGGCTGTATGTGTGACAAGCATCTGACAAAAATCAGAGAAATTTCAGGTGAAGAAATAAGCCGTGAGGAGCTTAGTAAAAAAATTCTTGTAGGCGGTAAAAACAAGTGCCGCAGTGCATAGATGCAGGCAAACGACGAATCTTTGATTTCCTTCGCCAAGGAGCTGCGTAAAGCCTTAGATACAGTTGACAGCAGTATCAGAATGGGATATTGCAGTTGTATGACGAATTGGGATAACGATGGTACTGATCCTGTTTCCATTGCCAAAGCTCTTGCCGGCGATACAATCCCGTTTTTAAGACTTATCGGTGCTCCCTATTGGCATTATGACAGACTGTTCGATCAGGATTTGCAAGGTGTTATAGAGGTTGAACGATTAAAGCTGACCTGGGCAGGAAATCAAGGTGTTGAAATAACCTGCGAGGGTGATGCTTATCCCCATATCAGCCATTATTGCAAGGTCAGCCATATGGAAGTCTTCCACACAGCAATGCTTGCAGACGGCAGAGCTGATGGTTATATAAAATATATGATAACCTATAACACCTCCCACAAAAGATATAATGAGAAAATAGCTTCTCATATCAGGAATATGCCTTTATATAAGGATGTTTCGAGAATTTTCGACAATAAGACTGCCGTAGGAGTACGGATTTTTGAGTTCCAGCACAAGCTTGAGAATATGGACTTGCCTGAGGAATATTGCGGAAATGAAAAAATTGCTCATCTCGTATTCTCACAGGGAGCAAAAGCAATGGCGGCTCTCAGTATTCCTACAACCTATGATGAAACTGAATGTCCCGGTGTTATTTTTGGTGAAAATGCAAAATATGTAACAGAGGAAAATCTTAAATACGGTGCGATTTTAGACCTTGATGCCGCCAAAATTCTTGAAAAGCGCGGTATAGATACAGAGCTTGCAAAAATTGGAGAAAGCCTTAACGCCAACGGCGGCGGTGTCGATTCTGCAGAGGAATATTATGTGACTGAAGACGACTATGCAAAGTGTTTCGGACGGTTTGATGCCTTTGCTACTGAGCTGAAGGAAGGGGCAACAGTAGAAAGCTATTATGTCATAGATGAGAAAAAGCTCCCTAACGTATATACCTATGAAAACAAAGATGGACTGCGTTTTCTTGTGATAGCCGTTAAAATGTTTTCTTCCGATGACAGAGTATTCAAACATATTTTAAGACAGCTGCAATTTATCCGCTATATTGAGTGTATAAGCAGAAAGCCGTTGCCTGCTGTGTGCAGTGAGCATCCCGAGCTTTATATGATGGTGAAGCGAAATGGAAAAGAACCCGCAGTGGAGTTATGGAATTTGTCCGATGACGGTATTGAAAGCCCCATCATCATGGATAAAAATATAGAAAATGCAGAATTTATAAATTGCGCCGGTAGCTTCAAAGAAAATATCGTAAATATTTCTCCCTTGCAGCCGCACAGCTTTGCATTTTTTAATATTACGGAGGAATTAGTGTGAATTTTTTAATACTTTCGGTTATAGTTTTAAGTGTTTCTTCCCGGAATATTTTCCGAAAAATATATTCTGACAAACGAGGAAAGGAAAATATTTACATATTTAATATGGTGGCGGCTATTACATCTATAATCTTTTTCCTTTTATGGTCAAGAGGAAATTTGAAATTTGATTTAACCACCACCTTATATGCTGTCGGCTTCGGTATTTGTTTTCTTACCTGTATGACAGGAATGGGCTTTGCCATCAAATACGGATCTTTGTCCCTTACTTCACTTGTGTTGTCTTATTCCCTGATAATACCGACTCTACACGGCATCATCTTTTTAAAAGAAGCTGTAAAGCCTGCTCTTATCATAGGTCTTTTACTACTTTTAGCTTCTTTATATTTAATAAACAAGAGCGATGAAAAGTCAAAAATCACTCTGAAATGGGGCGTATTTGCACTTTTGGCATTTTTAGGCAATGGTGGCTGTTCAACCGTTCAAAAAATGCAACAGGTTGCTTGCGGCGGTAACTATAAAAATGAATTTATGATATTTGCCATGCTAGTGGTTGCTGTCGTTATGGCAGTAAAGGGACTCCTTATAGACCGCGATTTTGAACAGCTTTCTTTTAAAAACGGCGGCATTTGTGCCCCTGCTTACGGCTGTGCTAACGCCCTTGCCAACCTGCTTGTAATGGTTCTTTCAGGTTTAATGTCATCATCACTTATGTTCCCCACCATATCAGGCGGGGGTATAATCGTCACATGGATAGTTTCAAAATTTTTCTTTAAAGAAAAACTCACCACTATGCAAAACGCAGGAGTAATCCTCGGCATAGCGGCGGTAGTAATACTAAGCATATAAAGTTTTGATGTGATATAAGACATTTGCAGGGGCGATTCGTGAATCGCCCCTGCAAAAATTTCTTTTATATTATCAGCATCGCATCTCCGAAGCTGAAAAATCTGTATTTTTCTTCTACCGCTTGTTTATAGGCTTTCATAGTGGTTTCGTAGCCTGCAAAGGCGCTTACCAGCATTATAAGCGTAGATTTCGGCAGATGGAAATTTGTGATTATGGCATCGGGGATTTTGAATTCATAGCCGGGATAAATAAAAATATTTGTACTGCTGCTACCCGGTACTATATGTCCTTTCCTGTCCGCCGCCGATTCAAGACTGCGGCAGGAGGTTGTCCCTACGGCGATTACTCTTCCTCCCTGTGCTTTTGTTTTGTTTATCAGCTCCGCCGCTTCTTCCGATACGGTATAATATTCTCTGTGCATTTCGTGATCCTCTACGTTTTCCGTCTTGACGGGTCTGAATGTTCCGAGCCCCACGTGGAGGGTAAGATAAGCGATATTTACACCCATTTCTTTTATTTCCTCAAGGAGCTTATCCGTAAAATGCAGACCTGCCGTAGGAGCCGCTGCCGAGCCTTCATTTTTGGCATATACCGTCTGGTATCTTTCCTTATCTTCTAATTTTTCCGTTATATAATGCGGCAAGGGCATTTCGCCCAGCTCATCTAAAATTGTTTCAAATACACCATCATATTCAAAGGTTACTATTCTGTCGCCGTCATCCTTTACCTCGGCGATTTCCGCCTTAAGCCTGCCGTCGCCGAATACTACGCGGTGACCCTCTTTCAGTCTTCTGCCGGGGCGCACTATAGACTCCCACTGTGTCTGCGAGAGGCGTTTTAATAATAAAAATTCCACCTCTGTACCGCTGTCCTCACGGCGACCATAAAGTCTTGCGGGAATAACTCTGGTATCATTTAAAACCAGACAATCGCCTTTTTTCAGCATTGACTTTATATCGGCAAAATGCTTGTTTTCCACCTCGCCCGTAGTACGACTTACACACATAAGCCTCGAAGCATCACGCTGTTTAAGCGGTGTTTGTGCTATCAGCTCCTGAGGAAGCTCGTAATCAAAAATTTCTAATTTCATTTCATCATCCCATTAATTTTATTTTCATCAGGTGTAATATATACCGTTTTATAATCCGTATATATTACCATACCCGGTTTTGCTCCCGATGGTTTTTTTACATATTTTATTGTGGTATAATCCACCGGCACATTCCCCGATTTTCTTGCCCTTGAATGATAGGCGGCAAGAGCCGCCGCTTCCTCTATGGTAGTATCGGGGACGCTTTTTTTATCCGTTATAATAACCGTATGAGAGCCGGGAATGTTTTTGGTATGGAACCAAATGTCGTGGTTTTTAGCTATTTTCAGGGTCAGATTGTCATTTTGCCTGTTGTTTCTGCCAACTAAAATTTCAAACCCGTCACTGCTTATATATCTGTCGGGCATAGACGGCTTTTCCTTTTTGCCTTTACCTTTATTTTTAATCCTGATATAGCCTTCTTCCTCCAGCTCAATTTTTATTTCGCCCAGCACCTTGACATCCTCGCAATTTTCAAGGTTGCACAAAACCGTTTCAAGATATTCAATATCCGCAAGTGATTGTTTCAGCTGGACTGCCGCCGCCTGAGCCGTACTTTTAAGTTTATTATATTTCCCGTAATATTTCTGCGCATTTTCCGAAGGAGTAAGCTCGCCTTCGAGGGGTATTTCTACAATTTTCCCTTCATCAAAATAATTTTCCAGCACAGCTCTTTTATCGCCCTTTTGAATGCGGTAAATATTTGCCGTTATTAAATCACCGCAAAATCTGTAATAATCGCACTTATCCGCTTCATCTACAGCTTGCTGCTGTAAAACAGCCTTCTTTCTGCAGCGTTGAAGTAAATTTGTAACAGTTTTAATTGTATCGGCACTTTTTTGTGCAAATCTGCTGCGGCGTTCACGCTCGCCGTAAAAGCTGTCGGGATATACTGCAAGTAGAGGTATTTTCTCAATTTTACCGTATTGTGTAAGCTCAATTGCTGAAAAATCAAGAGGTTTGCCCGTATCGTCAAACACTACAGACGGAGTGAAGCATCCGTCCCTGATTTTCTCAAATTCCTTTAAAATTTCTTCAGCAATTTTCAGAACCTGCGTTCGCGATACCTCCATATAAGCTATGTCCGTTATGCCACAGCCGCGATAGACAAATTCTCTTGCAACAGCAGGAGAAATTCCACCGAATTTTTCCAATATATATTTATCGGTTTTCTTCTCGTTGGGGCAATCAAAAAGTGTTTCCGTTATCTCCTCTGCCGAAATCTCAAAAGGTGAAAGCTTTTCCTGAGCAGGAGGATTTTCATATTCAATCCCCGGCAAAACCATTCTTACGGAGCTGACAGAAGCATCTACCCTGCGCACACAGTCAACTACTCTTCCTTCACTATTTACGAGAATTATGTTGCTGTGTCTGCCCATTATCTCTGTAACAAACCTGAAAACTGTTATATCTCCAAGCTCGGTGCGGTTTTCTATCTCAAATTCTATTATGCGTTCTATCCCCAGTTGCTTTATATTTATAATTTTTCCGCCAAGAAGATGCTTTCTCATAAGCATACAAAAAGTCGGTGGGGTCAGCGGATTTTCTCTTGCAACAGATGTCAGATGTACTCTCGGAATTGAGGGATTGCAGCTGAAAAACACTTTATAATTATTCCCCTGTGACCTTACTGCCATAACAACGCTGTCGCTGTCGGGCATATAAATTTTATCGACTCTGCCACCCGTAAGAAGGTTGCAAAGCTCGTGGGTAATACAACCTACCGTTATTCCGTCAAATGCCATTTCATCCTCCATTCTGCCACCGTAAACGGCGGCATATTGTGTCCTTGAACACTTTTAGATAACTATCTCGGGCTGGTCTTTTGATGTTTCAACAGCACCGTTAATAAGTACAAAATCCGGATTTGTCTTTACTACCGGCATTTCAGGCTCTGTTGCCGCGCCTCTCCATTAAGATGCCTCCTCGCTTTGAGGGTCAGAAACAACCGGAATCACAAAATCGCCGTTTTCTCTGCATTTAAGAATACGTTTCATTTATGCCATCTCGAAAATAATAATATTTATTATATGATTTTGTAAAGTTAGGGACAAAATTTTTTGATCCTTTTAAAGGCTTCCCCTCGAGGGGAAGCTGTCACGAAGTGACTGATGAGGTGTAGCTTGCAAGCAATAGTTGTTTCATTTTCACCTCATCCGAGTTGCTTCGCAACCCACCTTCCCCTCAAGGGGAAGGCTTTTATCCCTTACATATCAAAGTTTAGAATTCGCGAACGATTTAGATGCCGTCAAAAATGTGCCTCATAATAATAAAAGTTATCTCTGATTTTTTCTGTGTAATATCTGTTATACTGATAATCAGTTGAATATCCTTCCCCATCTTTTTTCAGTAAATCCGTATCACAATACATTGTTCCGCACCAAATTGCCTTTGGCAAATTGTCTTCCGTATAATAGAAACCATAATCATGTGATGATGGAGCAATACCAAAGCCTCCACAATAAAAATCAATTCCCTCTTCTGCAATGTCAACAGACTCAATTCTGCTTAAATTCAAAGAATCGGAGAAATCTTGTTCAACAACATCAGAAAGTAATAGTTCATAATTTTCATTCACAAGTATAAAAATTTCTTCTTTTGCATCTTTATCAAAAAAGACTTTTTTAAATAAGAATGTAATGACTATGACTAAAAGTATTGATAATATAATTTTAATTGGTTTTTTCATTTAATCGCCTTTACTTTGGTTTTCCTTTGCAGTATTTACTGACTTAACAAGCATCCGCCTGATGATGCCACATTCATTCAATAGTTCCTTTGAAACCACTTCCGTTATGCAGTTTGAACCAACAAGCATTTCAATCCAATACTCAGTTTCTATACATTCTTTTGAGGCAATATGAAACTTGTTTATAAAATCAGCTTTGCTTGCTGCACAATTTGCTTCGTGTATATTCGCTCCAATCGATGTTGAGCTACAAATGATTTGATTTATCAAAACACTTCTGCCTTTCTTCGAATCAATAGCATCGCAAACTGATATGATTTTAAGTGCAAGTTCTTTTGCTCTTTTGCGAAGTTCTGAGTCTTTCATAAATTTGTCCTTCATATATGTCCAGTGAAGTTTTTGATTCTCAAAAGTGAAGTTAAGTTTGCCACTTCACCGCCAGGTGAAACTTCACTATCGCAAGATATCTTCACTTGCCCACAAGGGCAAACTTAGTTAATAATTTCATCTCCAATGAAATTATTATATCATATTAAGCAAAAATTGTCAAGAAAATTGTATTTAAATCCCATTTTGCATACTTGACATATTTTACCGCAAGGTATATAATATATATGTGAATAAATCGAAGGTGAGGGATAAAATTGAAGCTTTCTCTGATTGTTCCCTGCTACAACGAGCAGGATAATGTTGATAAGCTCCTTGAAGCTTGCAATAATGCTTTTTTAAATAGAATAGAAGATTTTGAAATAGTCTTTGTGAACGACGGCAGTATTGACGATACCCGAAACCGACTCAGAGCCATTTTTGCCGACAATAATAATATAAAAGTAATAAATCTGTCGAGGAATTTCGGCAAGGATTCTGCCATATATGCCGGTCTTTCCCACGCCTGCGGCGATTATGTATCCATAATTGACGCCGATTTACAGCAAAGTCCTGAGATTGTAGTCGAAATGGTGGATTTTCTGGACAAGAACCCCGATTATGACTGTATTGCCGCCTATCAGGATAAACGAATTGAAGGCAAAACTATGAGCTTTATGAAAAAGCTTTTCTACAAGCTCATTAACCACGTCTGTGAGATACCCTTTAAATCAGGTGCCAGCGATTTTCGCACCTTCAGGAAAGCTATGGCTGACAGTATACTTCTGCTGAAGGAATATCACAGATTTTCAAAAGGAATCTTCTCGTGGGTAGGCTTTAACACCTATTATATGCCTTACCGCGTGCAGGAACGCCACGCAGGCAAAACCGCCTGGAATTTCAGAAAGCTTCTGAAATACGCCTGGAACGGGTTTGTCTCCTTCACCACCTTCCCTCTGAAGCTTGCTACGATAATGGGCGGCATCTGTGCTTTTTGTGCTTTGGTTTACACCGTTGTTGTAATTATTCAAAAGCTCTGTTTCGGTATAAATGTCCCGGGCTTCCCCACCATCGTGGTGTTGATTTTGCTTATCGGCGGTCTCCAGCTCATAACCTTAGGCATAATCGGTGAATATATTGCTCATATATATATCGAAGGTAAGCATAGACCTATCTATATCATAAAGGAATATTTAACCTATGACGAGGTGTCTGAAAAATGAAGATAAACCAATCAAAAAACACTTTTTACATTATAAGCGGATTAATGTTTCTGCTTATGCTTTTATGTAATTTTCTGACAGGAAAATATTGTGACGATTTCGCCTATTGCTACAGCTTTGCCACTAAAGAACGAATCGACAGCCTTTTTGATATTTTTCCATCCATCTACGCTCACGGAAACATTATGAACGGCAGAGCCGTTGCTCATTTTTTTGCACAGCTTTTTCTGATGCTTCCTCCCGCAATATTCAAAATAATCAATTCAGGTATGTTTGTACTGCAGATAATTTTAATATATTTTATTGCCAAACCCGAAAAAGAGCATAACAACCTGATTTTTATGGGTGTCTTCGGTGCGGTGTGGTGCTTTGAACCTGCTTTCGGTCAGGTTAACCTCTGGCTTGACGGTGCCTGCAATTATTTATGGAGTATAGTTTTCGGGCTTATATTTATCTATCCTTTTATAAATTTATTTCTCTATGACAGAAAAATAAAAAACAAGCTTATAAAGGTGCTTTTCGTATTTACAGGCTTCATTGCCGGCGCGTATCTTGAAAATGCCTCCGCCGCCATAATTTTTGCGGCAATTCTCCTGCTTATATTGACAAAATTCCATAAAAAATACAAACTACCCATCTGCAGCATCCTTTCCGCAGTCGCTTCAATCACAGGCTACGCCACTATGCTTATGGCTCCCGGAACCGCTAAAAACAAAGCTGCCGAGCTTACTCTCCAAACTCTTAGAGTGAATTTTATGACTGCCCTTGAAATGATGAATGAATTTCGTCCCCTTTTAATTGCTTTTACGGTATTGCTCGTCATAGCCGTTGCAATAAAAGCCGATAAAGATAAAATCCTGCTTTCGTCAGTTTTTGCATTAACCTCGGTTTGTGCTAATTTTATTCTGACGGTTGCCAGCTATTATCCTGAGCGTTGCGCCTTTTGCAGTGCAGTATTCCTGACAGTTGCCGTTGCAATTTTAACGGCACAGCTCTTTAAAACCGAGTACAAAATACCCGTTACCGCTATGGTATGGGTTATGCTTCTTATAACAAGCTATAATCTGATGCTCGGTATAAATGACATATATGCCACAGAAAAACAACGCCGCGCAGGCGAGGAATATATTATGCTGTGCAAATCGCAAGGCATAACAGAGGTTGAACTGCCTTTAATTCAGGCAACAACCAAATACAGTCCCGCCTACGAAATTAAATATCTCGATACCGAGGACCCTACTACCTGGCCTAATTACAGTATGGCAAAATTTTACGAAATTACATCAATTATAGGTCGTTAAATTATCAGATTATTAAAAATTTCATTTTTTTTTAAAAAACTATTGATTTTTTAAAAAAACTGTGATATAATTATCAATATATATTCTTATTTGCGAGGTGAAATCAATGCCTAACATTAAATCAGCTAAAAAAAGAGTAAAAGTTATTCGCACAAAAACTCTTAACAATCAGATGGCAAAATCTGCTCTTAAGACATCTATTAAAAGATTTGAAGCCGCTGCAGTTGCAGGTGACAAGGCTACGGCAGAAACAAGCTACAGATTGGCTGTAAAGAAAATTGACCAGGCTGTGGCAAAAGGTATTTTGCATCAGAATACAGCAGCGCGCAAGAAGTCAAAACTTACATTGGTATTAAATAAAGTAGGTTAATTTTGCATTTTTAATACACGCAGTGCATCAGCACTGCGTGGTTAATTTGGTTAATTGAATAATTACAGGAAAGATTACCGTTTGAAGTAATCTTTTTTTCTGCCCAAAAACCGTAAAAGAGTCCGCATAAATTCACGCGAACTCTTTTACGGTTTCATCTGTTTTCGTCTGAAACGAATTTCTTATCTTTGAATAATATGGTAATTGACCACAATCCCGCAAGGGCAACAACAGTATAAATTATTCTGCTGATAACCGCGAGCTGACCGCCAAAAAGCCAGCCTATGGCATCTATACCGAAAATTCCTATGCTTCCCCAATTAAGAGCGCCTACTATTACCAAAATAAGTGCCAAATTGTCCATTTTTATTTGCCTCCAAACAGTAAATGCAGAGCAAATTTAATGCTCTGCATTTACTATTTGTATATTTACCTGAAATTATACATAATAAAACCCGCAATGCCGTAAAATGAGTTCACCAAAACCTGCCTCAGCAGGTGGGTATTTCCTGATTGCTTTATAAGTCCCCTGGCGTATCCGAAGATACGGGGGCATTTACGCCACATTCAGAGAGCCAATTCCCTTATAAAAAATGTTGGTTTAGGTAATACTGTATTCACGAACATTGCAGGCAATTTAAACTGCTCTATCAATACTTATTGTATCATATTCCGAAGAAAATATCAATAGTTTCGCAATAAAAATTTTTATTCTTCCTCGAAGTCATATACGTCTTTGTTGTTTTCTTTGAAAATTCCATAGACATTGTCTAATAAAATCTCATCAACAACTGTTACAAGGGAATCATCGTCTTCGGTTTCTCCCAATTCCAGCTTCATGATTACAACTCCGCTGTCCTCGTCCTCTACAGGTACCATTACGAAATAGCAATCGCCTTCATAATCCACCTTATCGAGGATTTCAAAATCAACCTCGTTACCGTCTTCATCTACCAGGGTGTAAGGACCGTCATCCTCTTCTTCAATATTTATGTTTTCTCTTTCATCTGCCATTTTTCTTTTCCTGCCTTTCTTTTAAAATTTATTTATCTAAATATGCTTGCAACAAAATCACGGCAGATACTGTATCTACTACGTTTCTGCGTTTTCTGCTGCCTGACATATCTACATCGTTAAGTATTCTGTGAGCCTCTACGGTGGAGAGCCTTTCGTCAATGAATTCATACTCTTTTCCCGACATTGCCGACAGTTTTTCGGCAAATTCTCTCGCAAGCTGTGCCGATTCGCCTTCCGTACCGTCCATATTCTTCGGCAAACCCATTAATATTTTATCCACTTTTTCCGAAGATATAATCTCATTTACCTTTTCAAGCTGTATTCTGAAATTTTTTTCGTGGACGGTAGCATAGGGCGTGGCAAGTATTCCGAGGGCATCGCTTATTGCACAGCCTATCCTTGCTTTACCGTAATCCAGGCATAAAATCTTCATATAAATCTCCTTATTGTTCAATGATATTTATGGCTATTTCAGCAGATTTTTCGGATTTCTGTTTAAACTTTTCTGCCGATGCTTTAAGCTCTTCCCGGATAGTATCTCCGTTTTCAAAGGCTTTATCAATCATCATCTTATAATCTCCGCCCGTCATAGCGCGAGGGTCGAGAAAATACGGTTGATTAATATATTTCAGGAAATTACTTACCTTCGGATCGTATGCAATTCCCACAGGCGGTACTCCGTAAAGAGTGGCGTAAATCAGCATATGCAATCTTACAGATACTACCATACTGCTTTTTGCTACTATTCCGAGAGTTTCGGGGATACCGACTCTCCTGCTTATAAAGATGCCTTTGTTTTTCATTTTAGCTACAATGCTTCTGCTTATTGACGCATCATAAGGATATTGCATAGGTATAAATACGGGTCTGAGCTTGTAGTTGTCGTAAATGTAGTCCGCCATTTCTGCACATCTCGTATCAAAATCCTCGGGACATTTATCCCATTTGCGAACAGATATGCAGACGAATTTTTCTTCCTCGCCCAAGCCGTATTGTGCGAGTAGCTTTCCCGCGTTTTCGGTATTATCCTCACTTATGCTGAAAACAGGGTCTGCCGTCACCTCGCAGGTCGGCGTTCTGACTCCTAAGGCTCTTAACTCCTCTAAGGAGTCGTCATCACGCAAAGTTATATAATCCACCCGATTAATAACTCTTTTAACTCTTCTGCGATTTAACTTTTTGTTTATGGGCCCGATACCGTTAGCATAGAGCACAACCTTGCAACCGTATTTTTTAGCTTTTGCTGTTATAAAGAGATAATATAAAAGAGATTTTGTGCTTGTTACGTCCTGAATCAGGCTTCCGCCGCCCAGGATAAACAGTTTGGAATTTTTTATCTCTTTAAATACCTTTATAATATCGTATCTGTGTGTGGCACGAACGCCGTACATCTCCGAGGTTTCCTTGGGGTTGAAGGACATCACATTTATTGAAATATCCTTTTTCAGTTTGCGGAGTGAATGAACTATCGCATATAAAAGGGCATCGTCGCCGCTGTTTTTATATCCGTAATATCCCAGAACGGTAACGTCGTTTTTACCGTTTCGGGTGCCGCGGCGATACAGCTCTAAATTATCTTCTGTCATTCTTTCCAGCGAATAGTGACACATTACTATGTTTCTGTTGTATCTGCCCATTTCATAGAGCAGGCTGTCATCCGATTCAAGGATAGTTATCAAATCATTTTTGAGTATTTCGCTGTCAACAGGCAGACAGCCGCGGCAGGTGAAATTATTATTCCTTGCCACGTCAACATTCTCGCGCGTTAATATGCCGATATAGCCTTCAACTCCCGCCACTATTACAGGCTTTGCCATAGACATAGATTCAAGGATTGCACGGGCTACACCTACGCAAACGGCAGCAGAAGATAAGAGGCGGTTTACATCTATCCTCGCTCCCGTCATAACGACGGCACGTCTGCCGAGATTTTTGTTAATCTGCGTTGCTCTTGCTTTTAAGGTTTTGGCAATGTTTCCTTCGCCTATTATCATCAGTTCAATATCGGGGATTTTCATTGCTATATCCTCAAAAACATCTAACAGCTTTATAAGCGGGAGGCACACATCATCGTTGAGTCTGCTCATATAGACTATTCTTTTTGCACCGGGTTGAAGCCCGAATTCTTCACAGATGTCATCATATCTGTTGTCGGGAGAAAATTTTTCCACATCCACGCCGTTAGTGCTGACTATAATATTTTCAGGGCTGACCTTATAGTTTTTCATCAGATATTTTTTTATATCCTCGCTGACAGCAAGACTGTAATCTCCCCAATTTGTCAGAAATTTCAAGCCCTTTGCCGTGACGTATGTTCCGTGGGTTGAGGTCACGAAATTAAATTTAACGGTTTTCCTGATAAGCCCGCATATAAATCCCGGGATGCGGGCATGGGCGTGAACTATATCGGGTTTTTCTGTTTTTATTATCTCTTTAAGGATACCGTAAGCCTTTGCCATACATCTCAGGTCGCGCTTGCTTAAGGGAGCTTTATAGTGCTTTATACCGCATTTTTCTACCTCAGGCAGATATGCTCCCCCATCGGATACCATAATTATATCGTGACCCTTTCGTTTAAGCTGTTTCGACAGCTCTACCACGTGGGTTTCGGCTCCTCCGATATCAAGTCCCATAAGTGTCATCAGTATTTTCATACCTAACTCTCCATTCTGTCATATCAATATTTTGCCGTCTTTACTAATTCTTTTTTGTTTTTTCGGGCAATATACCGTTATCGTATAAAAATAACAAATTTTTTAACTCATTAATTTTCTCCGAAAGCCTTTTCCCTATATCCGTATCTTTAACCATAAGTCTTTTTTTGTCTTTTTGAACTATATCTCTTTGTGACATCATCTCTTCATTACTTCTGATCAGTTCATCAATATTTTCAAATTCCTCGTGTGCCGTCAGCATCAGCCCGTGGGAATCGAAGGTAAGAGTGTATCCGGCAATACCGGTTTCTTTACGGTATGTTTTTGACATTCCGCCGTCAATCAGAATCAGCTTTCCGTTTGCCTTTATCGGGCTTTCGCCCTCTTTAAGCTTGACCGGTATATGTCCGTTTATTATATGCCCTTTCCTAATCTCCATATCAAATTCCTTCAAGATTCTGTTACATACATCAACATCATCCTGGAAGTTAAAATAGGGTTGTTTTTCTTCAATATGAGCCTTTTTATCTTTAATATACATTCTCTCAAAGGTTGTCATATTCTTTTTGCCGAACAAGGGAGATTGCGGCGAACACCACATATACCAGAAAAAGTCCGGATTTTCTCTTGTAGCATATATTTTTCTCAATTCTCTTTCGCAATAATCGAGATGTTTTTTACCCGACAGCTTCGTTCCGCCAATATCAACAACCAAAAATTTGCCGTTCTCATCCATCGGAATACATCCGTGGTACAATAAATTATCATTATAGCATTTGTAGATAGACCCTTTGTCAAACAAATATCTTAAATGCTTTTGCATCTTTTCGCTGTTAATAAAGCTGTGTCTGAAGTTTGCCATTATTTCTTTTTCTTTATCCGTCAGCTCGGATAATTCCGGGTTTCCCGAAGCAAGCAACTCTTTAAGGTTTATATCATATCCGCACCATTTGGAATTAGCTACATCTACCTTGTCAAGCTTTGTCTGGGCGTCCATAGAAAATTGCGGATTATTACGTATCGTCATATCCTCCAGCTTAAATCTGATGACAGAAATAGCCTTGTACATTTTTTCTGCGCTGTTTTTTCCGCTGTAATAGCGATTGGCAAAATGCTCCAGCTTTCGCAGGCTTATACCGTAGCCTTCCTCCAGAAATATCGTATTCCCGTATTTCATGCTGTTGGCAAGAACTACAGCAATACAGACCTCACTACCCAGCATTGCTCCCATCCAGACAATATCATGATTCCCCCATTGTATGTCAACCGACCTGCAATTCATTATTATATCCATTACCAAATCCGGTCTTGGACCTCTGTCAAAAATATCTCCGACAATATGCAGATGGTCTATTATAAGCTTTCTTATAAGTGCCGATATTTCTATTATAAAGTCATCTGCACTTTCTAATTCTATTATGCCACCAATAATTTCGTTGTAATATTTATTTTTGTTAATACTTTTCGTATCACAGTTTAATAATTCGTCTATTATGTAGGCATACTTTTCCGGCAAAGCCTTTCTCACCTTTGAACGGGTATATTTTGCACACGCAAGATTACAAACCTTGATTAATCTTAACAAGGTTTCCTTATACCATTCCTTGTCCCTGTCCGCTTCCTTCAGTATTCTTTCCGGATAGTAAATAAGATTAGCCAGCTTGGTTTGTTCGGTTTCTGACAGACTGCTACCGTAAGCCGCAACCACTTTTTCTTTTATTGCTCCCGATGCTGTTGTCATAACGTGCGAAAAATGTTCATATTCTCCGTGTATATCGCTCACGAAATGTTCTGTTGCTTTCGGCAAATTCACTATAGCTCTTAAATTAATTATTTCAGATTTTACATCTTTTATTGTCGGAAAACTCTCCGCTAAAAGCTTGTAATACTTTAATTCGTCGTGGATAACCAAGCTCATATCTCCTTTCCGTCTTATTCCTGTTTCACGGCACTACGTCTATTCAGCTTGTAAAATTGCCGCCTTAACTGTGTTTTTCATAAGCATGGCTATTGTCATAGGACCTACGCCACCCGGCACGGGGGTAATTGCTCCTGCTACCTTGCTTACTTCATCATAATCAACATCGCCGCACAGCTTGCCTTCGCTGTTTCTGTTCATACCAACGTCAATAACCACAGCGCCTTCCTTTACCATATCGGCTTTGATAAGACCTGCCACTCCTACTGCCGCTACCAGAATATCTGCTTCAAGGCATTTCTCCTTTAAATCGCGGGTTCTTGAATGGCAAATGGTAACCGTACCGTTTTTATGAAGCAGAAGCATCGCCTGAGGCTTACCTACAATATTACTTCTTCCCACAACTACGCAGTTTTTGCCTGCAACCTCTACGCCGCTTTCGGCAATAAGCTCCATAACACCCGCCGGAGTACACGGCAGAAAATCAAAATCGCCTATCATAATTTTACCCACATTAACGGGATGGAAAGCGTCTACGTCTTTGTTTGGATTAATTCTGTTTAAAACTGCCTTCTCGTCAAAATGCTTTGGTAAGGGAAGCTGTACCAGAATACCGCTTATGGTTTTTGTTTCATTAAGAGTATCTATCAGCTCCAACAACTCTTCCTGCGAGGTTTCCGCAGGAAGTGCATATTCCTCGGAATATATACCCGTCTGCTCGCAGGCTTTCTTTTTATTGTTAACATACACCCTTGATGCAGGGTCATCACCGACTATAATTACAGCAAGTCCCGGGTTAATGCCTTTTCCTTTCAGCTCTGCCACCTCTTGTGCCAGCTCTGCCTTTATCCTTGTTGATACCATTTTTCCGTCTAAAATTTTCATTTTTTCTACCTCCGTCTTCTTTATGTTCAGGCCTTATAAGACAATCCTTACCAAACCCTATTAAATCCTCTCGTCCCGCTTTTTGTAAAGCTTTTCTTACTATCGCCGCATTCTCAGGGCGGTTAAACTGTAGCAATGCTCTTTGCATTTTCTTTTCTTCGGAGGTATTTGCCACATATACCTCTTTCATGGTCCCGGGGTCAATTCCCGTATAATACATACAGGTTGAGATTGTGCCCGGTGTGGGATAAAAATCCTGTACCTGCTGTGGATTAATCCCCTCTTTTTTCAGATACACCGCCAGCTCTACCGCCGATTTAAGGGTCGACCCGGGGTGACTTGACATAAGATAAGGTACCAGATACTGTTTTTTGCCTAATTTTTCATTTATCTTATAAAATTTCTGACAAAAGCTTCTGTACACATCATTGCCGGGTTTCCCCATTTTTTCTAAAACCTCGCCGCTTACGTGTTCAGGTGCCACCTTAAGCTGACCGCTTACATGATGTTCGCATATTTCCCGCAGAAACTCATCACTTTTATCTGCCATTATATAGTCAAATCTAAGTCCCGAACGGATAAAAACTTTTTTTATCCCGTCAATTCTTCGCAGTTTCCTGAGCAGCTCAAGATAATCCTTATGGGACACCTTCATATTGGGGCATACCTTTGGATAAAGGCATTGCTTTGACGGGCAGACTCCGTTTTTCAGCTGATTGTCGCAGGCAGGGTCACGGAAATTCGCCGTCGGACCGCCTACATCGTGAATATACCCTTTAAATCCGTGATGGTGGGTTATTTTTTCAGCCTCCTGCAAAATTGACTGATGACTTCTGCTTTGAACTATACGTCCCTGATGAAACGCAAGAGCGCAGAAATTACAGCTTCCGAAACAGCCTCTTGAGCTTATTATACTGAACTGCACCTCTTCAATAGCGGGAACTCCGCCCATTTTTTCATATATGGGATGGGGTTCACGCATAAAGTTCAAAGAAAATACTCTGTCCAGCTCCTTACGGCTGAGTGGCATCGCAGGTTTGTTTTGTACCAAATATCTGCCGGCACATTCCTGCACCACCGTTTTCCCTCTGACAGGGTCGTTATGATAATATTGCAGTTTCACCGCTTTTGCGTATTCCTCTTTTGACCCTGCAACCTCTTTAAAGGAAGGACACATAACGTAATCCTGCAATCCATCTGTAGTTTTGGCAATATACGCCGTCCCGTCAATATAGGTAAGCTGAGAAATATCAAAGCCTTCATTGAGCGCCTTTGCCACTTCGGCTATAATCCTCTCGCCCATTCCGTAGATAAGCAAATCCGCACTACTGTCAAAAAGAATTGACCTTCTCACCTTGTTGTCCCAATAGTCATAATGGGCGTATCTCCGAAGACTTGCTTCGATTCCGCCTATGATTATGGGTACGTCTCCAAAGGCTTCACGGATTTTATTACAATAAACTATCGTTGCTCTGTCGGGGCGGCTACCCGCCTTTCCGCCCGGTGAATAAGCATCGTCACTTCTCGGTTTTTTTGCCGCCGTATAATGTGCCACCATAGAATCTATATTCCCTGCCGATACTAAAAACCCGAGTCTCGGTCTGCCGAATTCCCTGAAGGCTTCGGCATTTTTTGTGTTCGGTTGAGAAAGAATGGCAATCTTAAAGCCTTCCTTTTCCAGCACTCTTGACAAAATTGCCGCCGCAAAGGAGGGATGGTCCACATAAGCATCTCCCGTAACAAATACAAAATCTGTCTCTGCCCAGCCTCTCTCTTCCATATCACGCCGATTTATGGGTAAAAAATCCTTTATCATTTTTCATTTTCCATCATTTCATTAAATTGTTGTTTTGTCATTATAAGGGTACGGGGTTTGTTACTGCCGTCATAGGTTGATATTACCTTATGCTTATCCAGAATATCAATAAGTCTGCCTGCTCTTGCATAGCCCACCTTAAGCCTTCTTTGAAGCATAGACGCAGAAACCTGACCCAGTTCAAAAGCTATTTCCGCCGCTTCCTCAAAAAGCTCATCCTGTTCGGGACTGCTGTCAGGGGTTGCCGCAGCCGCAGCATTACCTTCAATAGTTTTGAGTATGTCGTGGTTATAGTCGGCAGAAGCCTGTTCCTTTACAAAATTAACTATGTTTTCCACATCCGTGTCCGATACAAAGGCACCCTGCACACGGTTTAATTTAGACGTTCCCGCCAGCATCATAAGCATATCGCCTTTACCCATAAGCTTTTCTGCACCGCCCGTATCCAAAATGGTACGCGAATCCACCGCACTCGATACGGCAAATGAAATTCTTGACGGGATATTTGCTTTGATTACGCCCGTAATAACGTCTACGGAAGGTCTTTGAGTTGCAAGCACCAGATGCATGCCTGCCGCCCTTGCCTTTTGAGCCAGTCGGCAAATATAATCCTGAGCCTCGCCCGGCGCTACCATCATAAGGTCTGCAAGCTCGTCTATAATTATAACAATCTGCGGTACAATGGTAGCATTTTCATCTTCCTCAAGAAGCTTTTTATTATAGCCTTCCAGATCACGAACAGCTTTTTCCGCAAATTTCTGATAGCGTTCCTCCATTTCTTTAACTGCCCAGCAAAGCGCGCCTGCCGCCTTCCTCGGGTCTGTTACGATAGGTATGAGCAAATGAGGAATTCCGTTGTACATTCCAAGCTCAACCACCTTGGGGTCTACCATTACCAGCTTAACCTCTTCGGGTTTTGCTTTGTATAAAATACTTGTGATTATGGTGTTTATGCATACACTTTTACCCGACCCCGTTGCTCCCGCAATAAGGAGATGGGGTGTTTTGGCAATATCCATAACGGCAACATTGCCGTTTATGTCTCTGCCGACAGCAACTGCCAGCTTTGATTTATGATTTCTGAATTCGGGGGTTTCGATTATACTTCTCATATATACCGCCGATACCGTATCGTTTGAAACCTCTACTCCCACGTAGCCCGGCAGAACTTCAATTCTCACATTACTTGCCGGAAGTCTGAGAGCAATGTCCTGGTCAAGTGCCGTTATTCGGTTTACTTTTATTCCTGCCGCAGGGACTACCTCATACCTGGTTACGCTGGAGCCTCTTGTGATGTTTGTTATCTTTGTTTCTATGCCGTAGCTGCTGAATATCTCCATCAACTTCGCCGCATTTTCCTTTAAAGTATCTAAGCTACCGCCCGTATGTACCTTGGGTCCTTCATAGAGAAGGTCAACTGACGGGAATATATATTCTTTCACAGGTTCGGGTTCCTTGACCTCTCCGTTTTCGTCTATAATCAAATCCTCAGCAATTTGAGCAGGCTCGGTCGGAGTTTCCTTTTCAGCAGGTTCCGGGGCAGGCTCAGGTGTAGCCGCTTCCTCTTTATCGCTCATAGTATCATTGATAACCAGGTTGTCTGCCCAATTATATTCTTCCAGGTCGAAGTTATCCTCCTCTTTCTCCTGTTTTTTGGTTTTTTTATGTTCCTTCACCGATTCTTCTTTTATCTTTTCTTCCTTCTCCGCCTTGCGTTCCTCAAGGTACTCTCTGAAACCCGTAAGCATTTTCCTGAACAAACTAATGAGCGATATTTCAAAGAGAATTACCGTCATTATAAGCAAAATTGCAAATACGGTTATAAATCCGCCTACCGTTCCCATAAGCCATATAGCAGGCTCTGCCAAAAGTCCGCCTATAACACCGCCGCCGTGACCTTCCGTCCCGAGACGGAACAGCTCTGCAACTCCTCCGTCTGCGGCGGAGTTTGAAATCCTGTGTATAAGCTGAAACAGCATTGATAATGCAGGAGGTATACATAAGATTACCACTATTTTTGCTGTATTTTTTCCTAAAATTGCCATTATTGCCGCCGCAATAAAGGCTATAGGCAAAATATACGCAATATCTCCAAGCAATCCACAAGCCGCCGCTGAGAGCCATTCTCCTGCTTTGCCGCCGCCTTCCATCCAGAGGCTGACTATGAAAAATATGCCCAAAGCAACCGCTATGATTGCTATTACTTCCTTCTTTAAAAATCCCTGTTTTTCATTCTTCTTGCGAACAACCTTCTTTTTAGCCATTCACCTATCCTCGCCTTTCTGTTACACATAAAACGTATTTACCGCACACCAAGCAGCTTTGCGGCGTTTTCATATAATATTTTGTTTCTGTCCTCATCAGATAAATTAAGTCTGTATATATCCTCAAGCGCCTCACTTGTCCATTGTATGGGGAAATCGCTTCCGAAAAGGATTTTGTTTACATCGTGCATATATATCATTTTATAAACTTTTTCGCTTTTTACAAAAGGCATAGTGCTTGAGGTATCAAAATACACGTCCTTGCCGTAAAGGCATTTTATGGCCTCTTCCCAGTCAAAAACCCCACCCATATGAGCGGCAATCACCGTCAGCTTCGGGAAGCTTTCAAGAACATTTGCAAGTCTTGCAGGTTTTGAATTATCGGTGTTTTTATCACCCATGTGCATAAGAATGGGAAGTCCTATATCCATTGCGCATTGATAAATTCTATCCATTGCCGGTTCGTCTATCTTAAAATTCTGAAAATCAGGGTGTAGCTTCAGACCCTTAAGTCCCATCGCCTTAACCCTTTTCAGCTCGTTTTCAATGTTTTCAAAATCCTTATGTATAGTGCCAAACCCGATATAAAGCTTTTCAGCCTTAGCATATTCGCCTATAAAATCATTAACCTTCTCCACCTGAGTCGCCTTTGTTGCCGAAGAGTGGATGACAAATCCGCGCATATCCAGCCCGGTGCTCCGACTTATCAGGGTTTCTGCTATTCCGCCGCCGTGCATATCCAGCCCATAATAGCTACCTACAAATTCTGTTGCCTTTGCCGCTATTTTCTCAGGGAAAACGTGACAATGGAAATCTATTATCTTTTGTTTGCTCATCTGAATCCTTCTTCCCATACAAGCCATAATAGAGGCACGGGAGCATTGCTCCCCGCCTCCATAATTATAGTTTCACTCAGCCTATTACCTCAGCACAGCGTTTGCAGAGTGTAGGATGCTTTTCGTCTGTTCCGACTGTTTCGCTGAACATCCAGCATCTTTCACATTTTTCGCCTGCCGCCGCCGTAACCTTAATTTTTACGTTTTCTCCTGCAAAGGCATCCTCGCAGTCGCCTTCGGCAACTCTTGCCGCAGATACTATGAGGAGAGTCTTTAAATCTTCCTCTATGCTCTTTATAAATTCATATTTTTTGCCTGTAGCATAGATTGTAACATCTGCACCCAGAGAATGACCGATCACTTTACTGTTTCTCGCTTCTTCAAGTGCCTTTTGAGCATCGGCTCTTATTGCTTTAATGTCTGCATATTTTTCGTCCAGCTTTGTATCCTCGTATTTTTCATCTGCCGCAGGCATATCGTTAAAGTATACGCTGTCCTTGTTATCCTCAGCCTTATGAGGCATAAACTGCCAGATTTCCTCTGCTGTAAAGGTGATTATAGGTGCCATAAGCTTAACAATGGCATCAAGGATAAGATACATAGCCGACTGCGCGCTTCTGCGCTCACAGCTGTCTGCTTTTTCCGTATAAAGCCTGTCTTTGATAACATCAAGGTAGAAGTTACTCATATCAACAACACAGAAATTCAGAATTGCGTGATATAATACGTGGAATTCAAACTCGTCATAAGCCGCTTTTGTTTTTGCTATAAGCTGGTTTAATTTCATCATAGCCCATTTATCCAGCTCGTTCATATTCTCATAGCTTACCATATCCGTGTCGGGATTAAAGCCGTTTAAGTTACCTATCATATATCTGGCGGTGTTACGGATTTTTCTGTAGCCTTCGGAAAGCTGTTTTAAAATATCATTGGAAATCTTAACGTCAGATTTATAATCCGAAGAAGCTATCCACATACGGAGAATATCTGCACCGTTTGTTTCGATTACCTCGTGGGGGTCAATGCCGTTACCTTTGGATTTGGACATTTTATTACCTTCAAGGTCAATTACCATGCCGTGGGTTAAAACAGTCTTATAGGGAGCCTTGCCTTTTGTGGCAATGCTCGTGAGAAGTGACGACTGGAACCAGCCTCTGTACTGGTCGTTACCTTCAAGATAGAGGTCTGCCTGATCGCCGAAGCCTCTTTCTTCAATAACAGCACCGTGAGATGAGCCTGAATCAAACCATACGTCCATTATATCTGTTTCTTTTGTAAATTCACCGCAACCGCACTCACATTTTGTACCTGCAGGCAGCATTTCGCTTGCATCTGCCGAGAACCAGATGTCAGGTCCTTTTTCTCTGAACAGGTCTGCGATAATTTTTATTGTTTCGTCATTTATAAGCTCTTTCCCGCAATCCTTACAATAGAAAATAGGAATAGGCACGCCCCATACACGCTGACGTGAGATACACCAGTCGCTACGCTCGCTTACCATATTACTTATACGAAGCTCGCCCCACGAAGGAATCCATTGTACCTTCTCAATAGCCGCAAGAGCTTCCTTTTTAATGCTTTCAACCGATGCAAACCACTGTTCCGTAGCACGGTAAATAATAGGCTCTTTACATCTCCAGCAATGGGGATAAGAGTGAGTTATAACCTTCATTGACAGCAAATGTCCTGTAGCTTCCAAATCCTCTAAAATAGCTTTGTTGGATTTTGCATAGAACATACCCGCAAATTTTCCTGCTTCTTCTGTCAGATAACCCTTTGCATCAACAGGTACCACGTTACCGATTTCAGGATATTTCTGACATACAATATAGTCCTCCATACCGTGACCGGGAGCTGTATGTACGCAACCGCTACCGGCTTCTAAGGTTACGTGGTCACCCAGAATTACCAGAGAATTTCTGTCTAAGAAGGGATGGCGGCAGGTAATGTATTCAAGGTCGCTGCCTTTAAAGGTTTTGATTATGCTGTAGTCTTCAATTCCTGCATCGGCACACACTGTTTCTACCAATTCAGACGCAAAGACATACGCCTCGTCACCAACCTTAACCAGACTGTATTCAAAATCGCCGTTTAAGCAAATTGCAAGGTTCGCAGGAAGCGTCCACGTTGTAGTGGTCCAGATTACGAAGTAAACCTTTTCCTTTACGTCCCCGAACATACCCTTGCCGTCTTCAACCTCAAATTTTACGTAGATTGTTGCTGTTTCGTCATCCTGATATTCAATCTCAGCTTCTGCCAAAGCTGTTTCACAGTCACTGCACCAGTAAACAGGTTTAAGACCTTTATAAATAAGACCCTTGCTTGCCATTTTACCGAACATCTCTATCTGTTTGGCAACATAGTTATTATCAAGTGTAATATATGGGTTTTCCCAGTCACCCATCACGCCCAGTCTCTTAAACTGCGACCTTTGAGTATCAACATATTTAAGGGCAAATTCCCTGCAGGTTTCACGGAACTTTACAATTCCTGCCTGTTGAGGATTTATACCGAGCTTTTTAATAGCCTGCTTTTCAATGGGTAGCCCGTGAGTATCCCAACCGGGAATATAAGAAGCCTTAAAGCCGCTCATGTTTTTATATTTAACTATTATATCCTTCAGGATTTTGTTCATAGTATGTCCAAGATGAATATTACCGTTAGCATAGGGAGGTCCGTCGTGAAGCACATAAGGTGTTTTTCCTTCATTCTTCTCCATAAGCTTGTTATAAAAATCAACGTCATCCCACTTCTCCATTATTGTGGGTTCCTTCTGAGGGAGATTTGCCCTCATAGAAAAATCTGTTTGCGGCAGATTAAGCGTCTTGCCGTAATCCATTATCATCATTCCTTTCTGTGTCTTCAGGTATATTATTTACCATATCATAAATTCCTCTTATGGTTGCAAGCATCTGCAGCTTATAATTGGAAATTTGCGTCTTAACCGCTTTCAGCTCAGTTTTGGCCACGCTTACCGCTTTTTGTGCTTCAAAAACCGTTTGCTGTGCTTTGTTTTCTGCATCCTCCATTATAATTTTTGCTCTGTCGTGAGCGGAGGATTTAAGCTCGTCACTTGTGGTCTGTGCCACAATCAATGTATTTTGCAGTACATCTTCCATAGATTTATATTTCGTAACCGCCGCGGACAGCATATTTACCTTGTCTTTAAGCGCCACGTTTTCCATATAAATTGTTTTATAGTCCTGAAACAGCATCGCCATAAACTGGTCAATTTCTTCGCAGTCATAACCGCCTAATGCCTTCTTTTTAAATTCCTTTGTTTCCAAATCTATCGGAGTCAGCATCAAGGTCCACCTCACTTTAAATATATTTACGTAATTTTATTATGCTTCTGCCTTTTTTGGATATATGAGAAATTCCGTCATACACGAATTTCCCATACCCTCTGACAGATAAAATATCATTTTCCTTCAGCATATAAGCTGTATTGGTGTTTTCGGCAAAATTCACTTTAATGCTCCCCGATGCAACGACTGCCGATGCCGCTGTCCTGCTTTTACCTGTTATAATCGCCGCAATGCTGTCAAGTCTCGGGGCCTGCACCGACCCCGAAATTTCTTCATATTTTTTTGAAGGGATTTTCTCATTTAAGTCTCCCCGTTCGGTTTTTATCATACTGCGACCCACCGAAATAAAATTTTGCACGATATATTCCGAAATACTGCTAAGGCAGAAAATATACGCCTTGTTTCCTTCTATAAGAATATCACCCAACACCTCGCGTTTCAGTCCCAGTCCAAGTAAACTGCCCAGATAGTCGCGATGGGTATATTCCCTGCCGTCGGTAGTGACTGCCTTTACCATATCAATATCCCAATAAATTTCATCCTCGCTTCCATCGGGGTAAAACGCCGCTATTTTGCGTTCCGCCTCGTCAAAGCCACCCCACAGCTTCTTACTTTTGAATTTTAAAACCAACTGTTGCTGCTGCGGTGTCAAAAATTTTGAAAACACACAGTATGAATATTTGTCACGCTTTAACGCCAGGTCTTCAAGTCTTGCCTCTGTGATTTTCATTTCGTCCATATTTTTATCCTCAAAGAAAAACAGAACGCATAACTACCAGAAGTGCCCCTTGTATAAATTGCAGTAAAAGCAACACTATGACAGGCGAAAAGTCTACGGGAAGCTGACCCATCTGCGTTTTGTTCAACAGATTTCTCACAGGTGCCATTATAGGCTCTGTAAGGGATTCAATCATATACAACAGCTTGCTGAAAACGCTGTTGTCATACAAAAACGGTAGCCAGCTTGAAAATACCCTTACAAGTATAAGAACATATACTATGTTAAATAACGAGTTTATGGCAAGCATTATTGCCGGACCTATTCCCATTTTTAAATCCTTCCTTCTTTAATTGTTCCACAAAAAGCCTTTATTTTTAAGCTCATCCTTAAAGTCGCCCATAATGGTTACATTATAGGGAGCTATAAGATATATGTTTGTAGCAACCTTTTGAACGCTACCGCCCAAAGCATAAATTGCACCGTTAAGGAAATCAAATATTTTTCTTGCGGCATCCTTTTCCATAAGCTCAAGATTAATTACAACCGGTTTTCTTTCTTTAAGATGATCTGCAATTTCTTTAGCCTCATCAAAGGTTTCAGGTTGGATAACAACAACCTTGAACTGAGTAGTTGCATTAATGTTTACAACCTTGCTTCTTTTATTAAAAGCTTCAAAATGCGTTGTGGTTGTTTCCTGAGGCGCATTAAGCTCCTCGTACTCCTCGTAATCGTCCTCCTCGGTTGTGTTAAAGCCTATTGCGTTTAAAATTTTTGATGATAACTTCATGGTTTTCCATCCTTTCAATTTTAATATTTATTATCTTGAACCAAAGATTGCACGACCTACTCTTACCATAGTCGCACCCTCTTCTATGGCTACTTCAAAATCGTTGCTCATACCCATAGATAAAATATCCATACTTATATTATTATATTTTTTTTGCTTTTTGTCAATATATATTTTGTATAAATCTTTAAAAATTTTACGGCTGTTTTCCATGTTTCCGCTGTCAAGTGGCGGAATTGTCATAAGTCCTTTAACTTTTATGTTGCTCAGCCCTTCGATATATTCCAGCAGACCGTCCAGCTTTTCGGGCGCTATTCCCGATTTGCTTTCTTCGCCCGATACATTGACCTGTATCAGTACATTTATATCACGCCGAGCCTTTCCTCCCTGCTTTGAGATTTCCTCTGCAAGCTTTTCGTTATCCACCGAATGAATCAAGGCTATCTTATCAGCTATATATTTGACCTTATTGGATTGCAAATGTCCGATAAGATGAATTTCGGCATCCTCCGATATATCCTCATACTTTTCAACCAACTCCTGAACACGGTTTTCACCGATAACACGAAGCCCGCATTCTATGGCTTCATTAATAAGCTCCGGCGGTTTGGTTTTGCTTGCTCCTACCAGCACAACTTCCTCAGGATTTCTGCCGCTTCTTTTGCAAGCCTCTGCTATCCGCCCTTCTACTTCTTTTAAGTTTTCAGATATACTCATTGGATCACCACCTCCTCGCGAAGCTCCAGCGCACCGTCTTTCGTATTATCCGCTTTTACTATGGCAAATTCGTCATTTTTAAACAGCACATCTACCTGTTTAACTACTGTTTCCTTGCCACTACGTACCTCTACCGCATCTTTTCCTTCGTGCTTTTTAAGCGCCGAGGTCGGTATTTTTAATCCTTTATAATCGTCTACATATATTTCAACCGAAACCTTGCGGTTTTTAAGCAAATATTCTATTTCCTGAGTTCCCTTAAGGAATATTGCCACCTTGCCGTTTTCCGCTTCGGTGCAGCCCGCGTACCTACAGGTTATTTCCTCTGTGTTACCGCCGAAAAATTTAACGTTGACGCGACCTATCTCCTCAAATTTTCCCACCCTGTCCTCTTCTGTTATAACGGCAATCAGCCACGTAGAATTATCAACAACCTTGGCTACGGGATAGGGTAATATATCCTGAGACGGCTCATATACCTTGCGGCTGAGAAGCTCCTCTATTCCCGACACCGTCATTGCAGAGGCTGTATCGGTTTTTAAAATCCCCTCCAGCCCGTCTACCGAGGCAACAAACACCCCCGAGGTTCCGCTGTACAAGGTTTTTACGTTGCTGCCGAGTTTTTGCTCCAGCTGACTTTTCTCGGCTTCCAAGGCTTCGATTACTGCCTTTTTACCTCCCGACGTGCCTGTTTTAATATTTTCCTTTCTTGCTATCAGCGCATCCATTTCTTTCCTGATTTTATTGATTTCTGCCTGATTTCCTTCTGCACTCAACGCGGAGATTTTAGCGGAATACTCTTTTAACTTACTGTCTATTGCCGAAATATCACCTGAAAACAGCGTATCACTTCCTGTGCTCGTCTGTACTTCTCTGATTTTTTCGTTTACGGCGTTAATCTCTCCCACTGCCTCTCTGTCGGGCGTTCCTTCGTAAAATTCGCCTACGGCTTTGCCTTTTTCCACCTTACTGATATTCGGAACACTGTTCTGGAAAAAACCCGTTGAACCTACTGTTATGGCCTGTTCATTGCGAATTACAAGAGCATCTGTTTTTATAATATCCACATATTCGCCCGCTTTTACCACAGCACTGTTTTTACTTATTTTTACATTATTATAAATGTTCCACATAGATAATATACCAACAACTATCAGCACTATCGGAATAAGCTTTTTCACAATCACACATCCTTTTATCCTTTGTTACCGTAATATCCTTCAGGTTCGTTTACTTTTTCAACCACCTGCTTAAATCGGGGGTTTCTTCAGGTTTAAGCCACGTTATATTATTCCTTTTAAACCACGTGAGCTGCCTTTTTGCATATCTCCTGGTTTCCATCTTTATTTTTTCCGCCAGCTCCTCCTCGGTGTAAACGCCGTCAAGATAATCCAGTACTTCCTTATAGCCTATGCCCTGCATAGAGGTATTTTCTCTTTTGCAGCCCAGTCTTACGCATTTTTCCACCTCGGCTATCAGCCCCTGCTTCATCATTATGTCAACCCGTCTGTTGATACGGTCATACAAGATTTCTCTGTCATATTCTATCGCAAACTCCGCCGTATCATAAATCTTCGGTGATTTTTTTGAGGTTTCTATCTGCTTTGCCATGGTTTTTCCCGTATTTTCATAAATTTCAATGGCACGGATTACCCTTTTTATATTATTGGGATGGATATTCTCAGCACTTACGGGGTCAATTTCCTTTAACCTTTCAAAAAGCGCTTCCTTGCCGCAGCTTTCATAAAAGCTTTCAATGCTTCGGCGGATTTCGCCGTCGGTTTCGATTTCTCCCGACAAAGCTATGTTATTCATTACCGTGTTGATATAAAGACCTGTGCCGCCTGCTAAAATCGCAATTTTACCGCGGCTGTGAATATCGGCAATCGCTTTATGCGCCGCCTCGGCATAGTCCCACAGACTGAAATTCTCCGTAGGCTCTACAATATCAATAAGGTGATGAGGCACGCCTTCCATCTCCTCGGCAGTAGGCTTGGCGCTTCCTATATCCATATGTTTATATATCTGCATAGAATCGGCAGAGACTACCTCGCCTCCTACAGCCTTTGCAATTTTTACTGCCAGTGCGGTTTTTCCGCTTGCCGTTGGGCCTTCAACTGCTATTAACGGTATCATATCATTTTATCCTTTTAAACTGTTTTTCTATAAACTGCCTGTCCATAATTATCCACGCCGGTCTGCCGTGGGGGCAGGTAACGGTTTTTTCCGTTTCAAAAAGCCGCCTTACCAAATCATCCATTTCTGTGTGCGTTAATTTTTTGCCTGCTTTTATTGAACCTCGGCAAGCCACCGTATGCAGTGCCCTTTCTTTTCTTGCTCTGCCTGCATCCATTCTTCCGCTTTTAAGCGAGGCTGTGATTTCGCAAATCACGTGGAGTATCTCCTCCACATCCATGACCTCGGGAACACCGCGTACCGCTACATCATTTTCACCAAAATCCTCTGTTTCAAAGCCTATTTCGGTAAAAAATCCCACATTCTCAGCCCAGATGTTTTTTTCTTCCGCTGTCAGCTTCACTATAACAGGAAGCATCAGCATTTGCATATTAATCCCGCTTTCTTCCCATTGCTTCAGCAATTTCCCGTAGGTAATATGCTCGTGCGCCGCGTGCTGGTCTATCAGCAACAACTCGTCCTTTCTTTCGGCAATTATATATGTGTTAAATATCTGTCCTATTATATTATAACCTATTTCCTTCTCCAGTTCAACCCCTAATTGAACATAGTCGGTCTTTTTTTCTCTTATCTCTTGTTTAATTTCCGACCTTTCCGGCATTTTTTCGCTTAAATCCACCATTTTTATCGGCATCTGAGCCGGTTTTTCTTTCACGTCTTCGGCGAACACGAATACTCCTGTTTTAAAGGGGTCTCTTACCGACCTTTGCGGGGTTTTAAACTCAACTGCCGAAGCCGGCACTGTTTCCGGTTTCTTTTCCGCTTCCGTCACCTTGGGTATAACAGGCGTTGCCAGGGCATTTTTCACCGCCCAGTAAACACAGCTGTAAATTTTTCTGTCGTCAGAAAATTTAACCTCCAGCTTTGAGGGATGGACGTTTACATCTACAGCTTCAGGGGAAATGTTCAGTTTTATAAAGCAAACCGGATGAAATCCCAAGGGAATTAAACCCTTGCAGGCTTCCTCCGCCGCCGTTTGCATCATTTTGCTCACAACCGGACGATTATTTACATAGAAATACTGCATAGCACGGGTTTTTCTCACATATACAGGGTTGCCCACAAGACCTTTGACCGCAATTCCGCCGTCATTATAATCAAGCGACATCATCTGAGATGCTGTCTCCTTACCAAAAATTGTATGTACCGTATTTTCCAGACTTCCGTCTCCCGCTGTAAACAGCTTTTCTTTACCGTCAGAAATAAATCTGAAGGATACCTCAGGGTGGGCAATGGCAGTTTTGCGAACTACCTCCTCCACATAGCCCGCCTCCGTTGAATCCTTTTTCAAAAACTTCATTCTTGCAGGTGTATTATAGAACAAATCCGTTACTTTGATAGAAGTTCCTGCAAAGCCCGGTGTTTCCTCGGTGTTCTCTATGTTCCCACAGTCTGCCCTGCAGGTCATTCCCATATCAAAATCTGCCGCTTTGGTATAAAGCTCAACCCTTGCGACAGCGGCAATGCTCGCCAGAGCCTCACCTCTGAAGCCTAAGGTATATATGGCATCCAAATCCTTCGGGGAAGATATTTTACTTGTGGCATGACGCAAAAAGGCAGTTGGCACGTCTTCCGGGTGTATTCCGCAACCGTTATCGGTCACTTTTATGAGTGACATCCCGCCGTTTTTAATCTCAACCGTCACCATTGCCGCACCGGCATCTATTGAATTTTCAATCAATTCCTTCACCGCCGAGGCCGGGCGTTCCACAACCTCGCCTGCCGCTATCATATTCGCCAAATCCTTATCAAGTAATTTGATAAACATAATCTATCTTCCTCCTTCCGTTACATTTTTTCAAGGTCTTTTTTTAGGCTGTAAAGCATTGACAGTCCTTCAATGGGTGTCAGGGTATCAATATCAAGGTCTTTGATTTTTCTCACAAGCTCCAGCTCTGCCGACATTTCAAAGCTCATCTGCGGTTCTTCAGCCACCGTCTTTTTAGGCACAGCCACCGCTTTGTCCTTCTCTAAACTTTTAAGGATTACCCTTGCACGTTTTACAACGTTTTCGGGAAGTCCCGCCAGCTTTGCCACTTCAACGCCGTAGCTATCATCTGCTCCGCCTCTTACAATTTTTCTCAGGAAGATAATATCTTCTCCCCTCTCTTTAATGGCAACGCTGTAATTCTTCACGCCTTCCATACTGTTTTCAAGCTCCGTAAGCTCGTGATAATGGGTAGCAAAAAGGGTTTTCGCACCGCAGGTTTTCCGGGATGCAGTATGCTCTGCCACCGCCCAGGCTATAGCCAGCCCGTCATAGGTGCTTGTTCCTCTTCCGATTTCGTCATATATGATAAGGCTTTTCGGTGTAGCATTTTTGAGAATCGAGGCTACCTCACTCATTTCCACCATAAAGGTACTTTGTCCCGCCGCCAAATCATCTGATGCTCCGACCCTTGTGAAAATACTGTCACAAATGCCGATGTGTGCCGAGGTCGCAGGCACAAAGCTTCCTATCTGTGCCAGAAGAGCGATGCTTGCCACCTGCCTCATATAAGTGGATTTTCCTGCCATATTGGGTCCTGTTATGGTAAGAAGCCTATCGGTAGTATTGTTTAAAAAGGTGTCGTTTGGTACAAACATCTCCTCCGACAGTCTCTCGACTACGGGATGTCTGCCTTGTTTTATGTCTATAATATCCGATATATCAACCGTAGGCTTACAATAGTTATATTTTACCGCCACCTCAGCCAGAGAAGCAAGACAATCCAGAATACCTATTGCCTTAGCTGTCTTCTGAATACGCTCGCGACAACTGCCTACCTTCTCACGAATTTCCTCAAAAAGACTGTATTCAAGCTGCATACTCTTTTCGGATGCACCCAAAAGCTTTTCCTCAATCTTTTTAAGGTCATCGGTTATATATCTTTCTCCGTTAGTCAGGGTCTGTTTTCTTATATAGCGGTCGGGAACCCTTTCAACATTGGATTTTGAAACCTCTATGTAATAGCCGAACACCTTATTGAAGCTTACCTTAAGATTCCTGATTCCCGTGGCCTCCTTTTCCTTTGCCTCAACTTCCGCAAGCCAGCCTTTTCCGTCACTTAAGGCCCGTCTGTATTCGTCCAGCTCTTCGCTGTAATTATCTCTTATTATGCCTCCCTCACGGATTGTAACGGGAGGGTTGTCGCAAATACTCTTTTCTATGAGCTCACACATATCCTCCATAGCATCCATAGATTTGTACAACTCAGTTACGATTGTACTTTCACATGCTCCGATTTCAAAAATAAGGGAAGGCAACATTCTGAATGATGTTTTAAGTGCAATTAAATCTCTTCCGTTGGCACTGCCACAAACTACCTTTCCGATAATTCTTTCCATATCCGATATGTTTCTGAGCAAATCTCTTACATTTGAGCGCAAAATCACATCTTCAACAAACTCTTCAACGCCATCAAGGCGTTTGTTGATACTGCCGTAGTTAATAAGAGGCTGTTCCACCCAATTACGAAGCCTTCTGCCTCCCATAGAAGTCTCGGTTTTATCAATAACCCACAAAAGACTGCCTTTTTTGCTTTTATTCCTCATCGTTTCCGTAATTTCAAGGTTGCGCCTTGTATTTGCATCCATATTCATAAAATCGCCTATGGAATAATAGGAAACGCTGTCTATATGGCTTATGTCCGTTTTCTGAGTTTCTCCTATATATTTTATTGCCGCTCCGATAGCTGAGTAAGAAATATCGCCTTCAATGAGAGCGCATTTGTCGCCGAATTTTTCATTATTTATTTCTTTGACGTCCTCAAAATAGTCGTTACCTCGTTTTGTAACGTAGCATTCAACGGTTTTTAAAAGCTTTTCAATCATTCTGTCTTCAAATGCCTCTTCGTTTATGAGACATTCCGTAGGCATAAATCTTGAAAACTCAGTAATCAGATTGTCGTGAATATCCGCATTTATGACAGTTGCATAAAGCTCGCCGGTGGAAAAGTCCAGGAAGGCAAGACCCAGCCTGCTGTCACGTTTATATGCGGAAGCAAGAAAATTGTTTTTATCTGCCGCAACAGCACCATCTTCGGTTATGGTAGAGGGTGTAACGACTTTTGTTACCTCACGCCTTACAATGCCTCTCATCACAGCGGGATTCCCAATCTGCTCACATATAGCTACCTTATAGCCCTTTGAGACCAGTTTTGAAATATATCCGCTACAGCTGTGGAAAGGCACTCCGCACATAGGCGCGCGCTCAGGCATACCGCAATCGCGACCCGTAAGTGTGAGTTCAAGCTCTTTTGAGGCTGTAAAGGCATCATCGAAAAACATTTCATAGAAATCGCCTAACCGATAAAATAATATACAATCCTCATATTTCTTTTTTACCTCGAAATACTGTTCCATCATAGGCGTGTAACCCATGTTCTGTCCCTCCGTTTTTAAAACTGATAATTAGTGGCATCCTCCGCAGGTTGAACAGCTTCCGCTGCAGCCCTCGTGGTCGTGGGCGTGTTCTTCCTCGCCCGTAACATAAAACTGAATAATTGAATTTACATCAGCAAGAAGCTTTTCCGCCGCTTTCTTAGCCGCAAGATAATTTCTTATTACTGCATTTTCGCTAAGCTTTGTAAATTCTCTCGAAATCTGCTGTCTGATTTTAATTATTTCGGGAGGGGTTATATCCTCTCTTTTAAGCTCCTCAGTGCATTTTGCACAGTTTTCATCATATTCAGCCGTCAGTCGCTGTGCTTCGCTGTCACCGTGAAACGCCGCCTCTGCTTCTGCATAGGCTTTGAATTCATCGCTTTCGGCAATAGCCTGTCCCAATATTTTAGCCTGTTCTATTACATCCATTTTCATTTACCTGCCTTTTCTGTTATTTCTCCTGCCATATAAAATGTCAGAACCTTATTTATTTTAACCTTTACAAAACTGCCTATCAGCGACTCGTCACCTTCAAAATGTATAATTTTATTGGTGCGTGTTCTGCCGCTGAGCATATTTTCATTGGATTTACTTTTCCCTTCAACCAAAACCTCTACGGTTTTCCCAAAATAGCCTTCATTTATCTCCAGCCCTATCTGCTTCTGGCGTTCCAGGAGAATATCGAAGTTCCGATGCTTTTCCTCGTCTGTCTGAACATCTGCCATTTTAGCCGCAGGTGTTCCGTTTCTTCTGGAATAAATAAAACTGAAAATCCCGTCAAACCGCACCGTTTCGATAACATCCATAGTTTCGGCAAAATCCTCGTCAGTTTCGCCCGGAAAGCCTACGATAATATCTGCCGTCAGGGCAATATCGGGTATTCTTTTTCTTATCTTGTCAATAAGCTCCAGATACTGAGCCTTTGTATATTTCCTGTTCATAAGCTTTAAGATACGGTCACTGCCCGCCTGAAACGGCAGGTGCAGGTATTCGCATACTTTTTCACATTCCGCCATAGCATCTATAAGCTCGTCACTTAAATCCTTCGGATGTGAGGTTATGAACTTTATCCTTTTTATCCCTTTGATTTCGTTCACCCTTCGCAGAAGCTGTGCAAAGGTGGTTTTGTTCTCCAGGTCCTTGCCGTAGGAATTCACGTTCTGTCCCAAAAGAGTAACCTCTACAAAACCCTTTTCCGCCATTCCCCTGATTTCATTTATAATATTCTCAGGCTGACGCGACCGTTCTCTGCCTCTCGTATAAGGCACAATGCAGTAGGAACAGAAGTTATTGCACCCGTTCATAACGGTAACGGAAAAGCTTCTGTCGCCCTCACGCTTTGTTGGTATGCCCTCTACGATTTCCTCTTTCTCTGTTATTTCAATGACTCTTTTTCCCGTTGTCAGCTTTTTATCAAGCATTCTCGGAAAATCATATATATTATGAGTGCCGAAAATTATATCTACATAAGGATATGATTTCCGCATTTTTTCTACCACCTGCGGCTGTTGCATCATACAGCCGCAAACCACTATAACCAGCTCTTCTTTTATTTTCTTAAGCTTTTTAAATGCTCCGACATTGCCGTAAATTCTGAACTCTGCACCCTCGCGGACAGCGCAGGTATTTACCACGATAATATCTGCATTTTCTTCTGTTTCGGTAAAGCCATAGCCCATTTCCTCAAGCATACCGCGGATTTTCTCCATATCCGCTTCATTTTGCGCACAACCGTACACACAAGTATACGCAAGAGGCTTGCTGCCACCCGACAAAATATTTTTAACTCTGTTTATATATGTTTTATCCATTAAGGCACAAATCCTTCCGTTACCGCAAATTATCATACACTTTTACAACACGATCCACGTATTGTATACCATAATATATAATTGTACCATAAAATAATAAGTTTTGCAAGTAAATTTGAAAAATTTTTATTGGGTCAAAAATTATCGTAAATAATTTTCATACAATCGTTTTCAATAAGTCTTTCCCCGTGTTCTCCGAGATAGGATGCCTGCAAAAGGGAATTTTCCGACAGGTTCCCGTATTCGCATATAATTCCCATAAATACGGGGACGAAGCTTTTAAGCTCAGGTGTTATATTTATCACCAGCATATACTCCCCGCCTTGTTTGAAAAGAGAATTTTTATGTTCAAACAAAAGGCAGTAATACAGATTATTCTTTGCAAATTTGCATAAATCCTCAAATTCTTTAAAGGAATACACCAGCACCGACTCTCCTGCGGTAATTTTTTCTTTTGCCTTTTTGTATCGGTATTTTTTCTGTTCGTCAACCCCCGTAAACTGTTTTTTTGTAATAAAAATAACAAAGGTTTCCGCATCCTTTCGCATAGCCTCCACCGTCAGCTTGCAATTATCAAATTCTATACCCGTCTCCTCGGTTGCCCGATGTATTATTTCCCAGAATATTTCATTCGCTTTGGGGTTTCCGGGTGTCAGATTCTCATAATTAACATTCCATTTTATCATATCTTCAGATTTAAGAGTTACTTTAAGTATATTATCGGAAATTATTTCAAACTTCATATTGCCCTCCCTTAATCAGGTTTTATTTCAAAAGTTTATTTCAAAAGAAAATAGTTTTAAATATTTCCCCTAATACATTATACTAAAAAATTTGCAAATTGAAAAGCCTTTTTTAAAAATTTTTCAAAAAAAGGTTGTAAATTTTTTTCAAATATTGTATAATAAAAGAGTAAACTCTTGAGAATGGAGAGATTGACATGAAAACAGTTACCTTTAAAGGCGGCATTCACCCGCCGTACAATAAGGAATGTACCAATTCGGGAAGGATTATTCCTCTTGCTCCCGGCGAAAAATTATACATTCCCCTGCTTCAGCACATAGGTGCAACCTGCAACCCTCTTGTGAAAAAAGGCGACTATGTAAAGATGTATCAGAAAATCGGTGACAGCGAGGCTTTCGTTTCAAGTCCCGTCCACAGTGGCATCTCGGGTACGGTTGTTGATATTAAAAAGCATCTTCACCCAAACGGCACAAAGGTTGAAACCGTAATTATTGAAAACGATTTTAACTACGAGAAGGATACCTCCTTAAAGCCCGATAAAACCTATGAGGAAATGACCGCCGAAGAAATAATTGACCTTACCCACCGGGCAGGTATCGTAGGTATGGGCGGTGCAGGCTTCCCCGTACATATAAAGCTTTCTCCTCCCAAGGACAAGCATCCTGAATACATAATCATAAACGGTGCCGAATGCGAGCCTTACCTTTCCTCCGACCATCTGTCTATGCTGAATTATGCTGATGATATAATCTACGGCATAAAGGTTCTTCTTAAAGCTACGGGAGCAGGCTCTGCAATCATAGCCATTGAGGACAACAAACGCGATGCAGAGCAGGTTATTTCCGAAAAATTAACCGATATTCCCGAAATTAAAACCTGTCTGATGAAAACCAAATATCCCCAGGGCTCTGAAAAGCACGTCATCAAAGCCGTTCTTGGACGAGAAGTTCCCTCGGGCGCTCTCCCCATTGATGCCGGAGTTATAGTAAATAATATAGATACCTGTATTGCAATTGCCAATGTAATGCTTCGCGGCATTCCCGTAACCGGAAGAAGGGTTACTGTATCAGGCGGCGCTGTAGTAAGCCCGGGCGTTTTTGAGGCAACCGTAGGCACTCCCATACAGGAATTGATAGACGCTTGCGGCGGTCTTTCTGCCGATGTGCATAAGCTTGTTATGGGCGGTCCTATGATGGGTACTCCTCTGTTCGATACGGATGTGCCTGTAATTAAGACTACCTCGGGCGTTTTAGCATTAAACAGAAGCGAAACAAAGCGTTATAGCGAGTCTCCCTGTCTTCGTTGCGGAAAATGCGTAGAGGCTTGTCCTATGGGTCTTATGCCTCTTGAAGTTGCCGAAGCAGGTCGCCGCGAGGATGGCGAAAGGGCTGTTTCGCTTCACGCAAATGACTGTATAGAATGTGGTAGCTGTTCCTATATCTGCCCCGCCGGCAGGTTTATTGTTGAAAACATAAAGCTGGCAAAAGCAAACGCAATGGCTATCCTTCGTAATAAATAATTCACTCCTGCCCGCCTGCGGCAGGTGAAAACTCAATTTGCAGGCAGAAAGGCAATGAACACGGTATGAAACTTGATGTTCCGGTGTCCTCATCACCACATATAAGCAGTCCGGCAACCACTAAAAGTATAATGCTTGATGTTATCGTAGCACTTATCCCCGCCGGCCTTGCAGGAATATACTTCTTTGGCTCCTACGCCAGTTCTGTTATCGGCGTATCGGTGGTCTGCTGTATTCTCTTTGAATATCTGTGGCAAAGACTAATGAAAAAGCCCAACTCCACGGGTGATTTAACTGCGGCAATAACAGGTCTCCTTTTAGCATATAATATGCCGCCTACCATCCCTCTTTGGATGGTAGTCATAGGAGCCTTATTCTCCATAATAATCGTAAAACAGCTTTTTGGCGGCGTAGGTCATAACTTTATCAACCCCGCTCTTGGAGGCCGCGCCTTTTTAATGGCGGCGTGGGCACCTCAGATGTCGCGCTGGATAATTCCGTCCTTCTTCGGAACGGATGCCCTTTCGGCGGCTACACCTCTTTCCGTTATGAAGGAAGGCGGCATCTGTACCGCCACTCTTACGGATATGTTTTTCGGTAACACAGGCGGTTGTATAGGCGAAACTTCTGCGGCACTCCTTATTCTGGGAGGTCTGTATTTAGTTGTACGAAAAGTAATTTCTCTTAAAATACCCCTTTCCTACATATTGACGGTTTTTGTGCTGACCTTCTTCTTTGGCGGAGGACAAAACATATCTTCCTCCTTCTATCTGGCACTTTGTCACCTGTGTAGCGGCGGTCTTATGCTGGCGGCATTCTTTATGGCTACGGATTATGTAACATCTCCCGTTACAAAGTGGGGGCAAATTATAATGGGTATAGGCTGTGGAATCATCACTACCGTAATACGTCTTGCGGGCAGCTATCCCGAAGGGGCTTCCTATTCGGTTCTTTTAATGAACGTTGCCACTCCTTTAATAGATAAATTCACTCATCCCAGGGTATTCGGACATACTTTAAAGGAGGCGAAAAACAATGAATAAAGAAGCTGCTAAGCTTGGTCTTATTTTAGGTGCAATATCATTAGCTATTGCCATTTTGCTTTCCGTTGTAAACCTTGCCACCAGGGATATTATTGCCATGCGGCAGGAGCAGGATATTCAAAACGCTCTTGCAAAGGTTGTTCCCGATGCGGTATTTGAAAGGCTTGATACTGCAACCGAAGCCTATGCCGCGAAAAAGGACGGGAATATCATAGGCTACTGCGTTAAAACCGCACCCTACGGCTACGGCGGCGAAATCGTTATGATAGTAGGTGTGACTACGGATTTATCCGTTACCGGCGTATCTGTAACCTCTATGGAAGAAACCCCCGGTCTCGGTGCTTTAGCACAGAAGGATGAGTTTTTGAGCGGATATAAAGGCAAAAAAGGCGAGCTTAAGGTCACCAAAGACGGTGGCGAAATCGAAACCTTAAGCGGTGCTACCATCACCTCAAGAGCCGTAACGGCAGGCGTTAACGAGGCTGTAGCCTTTGTGGCAAATCTGACAGGAGGTAATTAAATATGGATATTAAAAAATATGTTTCCTCATTTACCAACGGTATCATAAAAGAAAACCCTGTATTTGTTATGCTTCTGGGAATGTGTCCCACCCTTGCCACCTCCACTTCCCTTATAAACGCTTTGGGTATGGGACTTGCGGCAACCTTTGTACTGTTTTTCTCCAATATAGTAATATCTGCACTTCGCAATGTAATTCCCGAAAAAATAAGAATTGCCTCCTACATTATAATAATAGCAGGCTTTGTTACCATAGTGCAGATGCTCCTTAAAGCATACCTGCCTTCCCTTGACAAAAGTCTCGGCGTATTCATTCCTCTGATAGTTGTTAACTGCATTATACTTGCGCGCGCCGAAGCCTTTGCTTCAAAAAACAACATATTCCTCTCCGCACTTGACGGACTTGGAATGGGTCTCGGCTTCACCCTTGCTCTTTCAATTATCGGTGCAATCCGCGAGCTGCTTGCCGTAGGCTCTATCGGCGGGCTAAACCTTTTCGGCGATAATTTCTGCGGTGCCGTAATTATGATATTACCTCCCGGAGGATTTTTGACCTTAGGGCTTATAATAGCTGTTATAAACATTATTAAAAGTCGCAGAAAGGACGGTGCAAAATAATGGATTTTATACATAAATTTATATCTCTTGTTCTGACCGCCGTTCTGGTTGAAAACTTCGTCCTTGTGAAGTTTATGGGAATTTGTCCCTTCCTTGGCGTGTCCAAAAGAATCGGAACCGCCGTGGGTATGGGTATGGCTGTCACCTTTGTAATGGCACTTGCTTCCGCTATGACGTGGCTCGTACAAAGATTTTTACTTGTACCCTTCGGGCTGGAGTATCTGCAAACCATAGCCTTCATACTTGTAATAGCGGCATTGGTACAATTCGTGGAAATGGCTCTTATGAAAAAATTTCCTGCTCTTTATGATGCTCTCGGAATATATTTGCCGCTTATAACAACCAACTGTGCCGTTTTGGGCGTAACAATTCTGAACCAAACCAACGGATACGGATTTTTAGGCTCCGTTACCTACGCTGTGGCTTCCGCACTCGGATTTACCCTTGCCATTGTACTTTTTGCAGGCGTACGCGAAAGACTTGAAAACAGCGACATTCCCGAATTCATGAAAGGATTTCCGATTGCACTTATTTCCGCATCGCTTATATCCTTAGCATTTTTCGGATTTCAGGGACTCAAAATCTGATGTGGGAAGGAGAAAACTTAAATGCTTAACATATTATTTGCCGCCCTTATTTTAGGCGGACTCGGACTTTTATTCGGTGTTGTTTTAGGTGTGGCTTCAAAGATTTTTGAGGTCCATAAAGACGAGCGTATAGCTAAAATTATGGAGGTTCTGCCCTGTGCCAACTGCGGAGGCTGCGGTTTCACAGGCTGTAGTGCTTTTGCGCAGGCGGTTGTCGAGGGACGTACCTCTCCTACAGGTTGCACTGTCGGCGGAAGCAGCTGTGCAGAGTGCGTGTCTCAGATTATGGAAGTCAAAACCGAGTTCGTAAAAAAAGTAGCTCGTGTAAAATGCTCCGCAAGCTGTGAACGTTCTCCCCTTCGCTATCGGTTCAAGGGACCCGATAACTGTAAGGCTGCCGCAAAGCTTGGTGGCGGACCTAAAGCCTGCTCCTACGGCTGTCTCGGACTCGGCAGTTGCGAAAAGGCTTGCCCCTTCGGTGCAATCCATGTTACAGATGGCGTAGCTACCGTAGATGAAGAGAAATGTACAGGTTGCGGAAAATGCGTCAACGCCTGCCCCAAATATCTCATTGAAATTGTAAGTAAAGAAGTAAAATGTTTTGTTGCCTGCAGTTCTCTGGATAAAGGCTCAGAAATGAAGGATGTTTGCTCCGGCGGCTGTATAGGCTGTAAGCTTTGCGAAAAAGCTTGCCCGCAAGGTGCTATCATTGTAGATAACAATTTAGCACGCGTGGATGAGGAAAAATGTATCTCCTGCGGTGCTTGTGCTGAAAAATGCCCAAGAAAAATTATTAAAATTTATTAAAATTATACTTGCAAAATATAATATTGTATGATATACTATAATCTGTGGACGGTATTTGTCGGCTCGCGACAAATTTACCAAACTCTGAAATTGCGAGCAGAAAGGCTTACGGTTTTTACAAATGGACGATTTATACCCGTTACGAATGCAACCGGTATTTAAAGATTATATCTGGGGCGGTTCTTCACTTAAAAAAATGTTTAAAAAGAATACTCCGTACAAAAAAACAGCTGAAAGCTGGGAAGTAGCTGTACATAAGGATGGCTGTTCAACAGTAGCCAATGGAGAATTTAAAGGAAAAACCATTGATGAATTAATTGAGCTTATGGGCAAAAGTCTCGTTGGCGAGCTTAATGACAACAAAAAATTCCCCCTTATGCTCAAGCTGATTGATGCCGAGGACAGTTTATCCGTTCAGGTTCATCCCGATGATATTTATGCAGGCGAACACGAAAACGGTGAGCTTGGCAAAACCGAGATGTGGTATATTCTCGATGCCGAACCTAAAGCAAAGCTTGTATACGGTTTTAAAAAAGACATAACCGAAGATGAGTTCCGCAAGGCTGTCGAGACCGATGAGCTTAGCGAAATACTGAACTTTGTTGATGTACAGCCCGGCGATGTATTCTTCATTGAAGCAGGAACTGTTCACGCTATTGGCAAAGGTCTTATTATTGCAGAAATCCAGCAGAACTCCAACACAACCTACAGGGTTTATGATTGGGGCAGAGTTGGTACCGATGGCAAGCCCCGAGAACTGCACGTAGAAAAAGCTATTGATGTTTCCGGTCTTGACAGCTGTATAGGTAAAGAAAAAACTCCACCCCTCGTTATCGAAACAGGCGAATATAAAAGAAGCTTTTTGTGCTGTTGCCGATACTTTGCGGCAGAAACCGTTGAGGTTTACGAGGAAGCATCCGAGGATGCCGACGGCAGAAGCTTTCATATAATAATGTTTACCGACAAAGACGGTATTATTGAATACGAAGGCGGCGTTATTGAGGCTCAATGCGGCGAAAGCTTTTTAATCCCTGCAGATATGGGTGAATATAAAATTAAAGGCGAATGTAAATATGTTAAATATTATGTTGCCGAGCTTGAAGAAGATATTTTGCACCCCTTAATGGACGCAGGTTATATTGAAGATGAGGTTTTGGCACTCATCAGATAACAGAACAGTTTAATGACCGCCGTGTGACAAAGCATACGGCGGTTTTAGTAACCGAGGAGGGATATAATGGTAATGGTAAGCAAATGCCTTTTGGGTGAAAATTGCAAATACAGCGGCGGTCATAATTACCGTTCTGAGATTTTTCAGCTTTCGGAAGAAATTTTGAGCTTTTGCCCCGAATGTAGCGGCGGGCTTAAAACTCCCCGCCAGCCTGCGGAAATTGAAGAGGGCTTTGACGGTTTTGATGTAATTGACGGCAAAGCGAAGGTTTATAATAAAATCAATGAAGACGTTACCGCAGAATTTTTATCGGGTGCAAAAAAGGCTCTTGAGGTTGCAAAGGCTAACGGTATTACAAAAGCATATTTCAAGCAATCCAGTCCTTCCTGCGGAAATCTTAAAATTTATGACGGTACCTTCAGCGGTAACAAAAAATCGGGTGCAGGCGTAACCGCCGCACTTTTTATCAAAAACGGAATAGAGGTGATTGGGATTGAATAAATTTAAGCTTTTATTGGTATCCCTTGTTTTTCTTTGTACATATAATGTATACGCGGAAGGCTCTGTCAATGCCACTCTGACTAAGACCGAATACTGGGTGGACGACACCTTGAATTTTAAAATCGAACCCGGCTTTGATGCAAGCATTTACGCCGCCGCCTTCCACGTAGGCTATTCGTCAAATACTCTGGAGTTTCTCGGTTTCACCGCAGACAGCGAGGATATTTTCCTTGCGGATACCTACGTTTCCGGCGGCGAGGTTGTGGCAGGTTATACAAGCCCGGATAAAAACAATCCCGAAGTAATTGGTTCTGTTGTTTTTTCTTTTAAGGTAAAAACAGAGGGCAAGGCAAGTATTACTCTTAAAAGCATAACAACTGTTGACCTTTCCCTTACAGAGGTTAAAAAAGAAATTAACAAGCCCTATCAGGTTAACATAATAAATCCCGTTCAGCCTCCCTCAGACAACAAGCCCCATAACAACGGCGGTGGCGGTATCAGTCTCCCGAACCCGGCTCCCGTTCCCATACCCACGCCAATTCCCACACCAACCCCGCAAGCTGCAGAATTACCCTTTGGTGATATATCTGCCGATTTTTGGGCAGGAGAATACATCGGAAAATTATATGAAAAAAACATAATTTCGAAATCGGATAATTTCCGTCCCGATGATAAAATTTCAAGAGCAGAGTTTATAAAGCTTGTAACCCTGGCCTTTGAAATTCCGCCTGTTTATACAGCTCCGACCTTCTCCGATTGCGAAAAAGGCGCCTGGTATTCGAGTTACATTTCAGCTGCCTCAGCCGCTGAAATAATAAAGGGTGACGGTGGCAAATTTCGTCCCGATGAATATATCAGCCGCCAGGACGTATGCGTTATTCTGTCAAGAGTTATTAACTATACGGACACCTGCGACCTTAGCTTTACGGACAGCGAGGGTATAAGTGACTATGCGGCTGATGCTGTAAAAAAGCTTGCCTCGGCAGGCATTGTAAACGGTCTGTCTGACGGTAGCTTCGGTCCTCTTTTAAATACTACAAGAGCTCAGGCGACAAAGATGATTTGTCTGACAATGGAGGTGGAATAATGAAAAAGCTTATATTTTTAATTATTTTTCTCTTTTCATCTGTAACTATATCGGCAGAAATGCCCGCTGATTCAAGCATCACTGATACGGGAGGGCAGACGGAAATCAACGGCGAAGCTACGACCGACAGCCCCGGCGAAAGTACAGGCAGCGGCGAGCCCTCCGCCGGCGGTAACCCGGACGACGGTAATGACGATACCATCGAGGGCGGCATTGAGGGCGATACCGAAGATAGCGGTGACGCAAGTGACAACGACAATATCGGTGACGATAATGATATTAATGACAGCTCAGGTGACAACGGCACTACCGATGATAACACCGACGATGGCAATATCGGCGATACCGATGACAACGACAGCTCCGGGGGTAGCGACAGCGATGGTGCGGACGATAATGTTTCAGACATTCCCGAAGTGGATTTCTATGATGGTCTGGAAGCTTCTTCAAAGATATTTGTGTCTTCCGATAATATTATTTTCGAGACAATTCCCGAAAATCAATACAGCGAATTTTATGATGATTACACCATTGCCCAGCGTCTGACCAAAAACGAGGAGTACATTATCTATCAGCTCCCCTATTGGCACAGGGCAAAAATTACAGCTTACTTCTACAACGGCGAAGAAATAAATCATTTTATGATTTTCGGCTCCGCGGACGGAGAGGATTTTACAGAGCTTGCTCCCGAAACAGAAGTCATCTCCGAAGAAGGGAAATGGCATAAAGCTATTTATACTGTTGAAAAGAGTGACATCAGGCAAAAATATATTAAAATCTCCTGGCAGGATTTAAGCGAAACTCAATTTACCAACTGGGGACAGGCTTTAGGTGAAATAGAAGTATTCAATGAAGCGCCCGCCATAACGGAAATAAAATATTTGTCGGACACCGTATTTGCCATTCCCGATACAGGCGAAACCCAATATAAGCTTAATGCCGCCGTTTGTGACCAGATGGGCGAGCCCTTTGATGCTCCGCTGAGCTGGCAGGAAATAACCCGGGAAAAAATAATTTTGACTGCCGACGGCAGATTAACGCTTATCAGCACCGAAGAAGATGAAATCCCTCTTACTCTCACGGTAAGTGTTCCCGAAACAGAAGCTTCTCTGGATATATCTGTAATTTTAATGCACTATCCTCTGGGAGATGTCAATTCCGATTTCAAAATAACTTTTGAGGATTTGCAGGCCGCAGGCAAGCTGTTTATGAAAAGCCCGCCCGAAGGCAGTCCGCTTCAGCGTGGCGACATAAACCAAAACGAAAAAACAGATATATATGATTTAGCATACATATCTTATAATATGGAGGAAGATGAATAATGGATATTATTAAAATACTCTCTCAGGAGCTGGAGGTATCAGAAAAGCAGATAGCCAGCACCGTAGCTCTTATTGATGACGGAAACACTATTCCTTTTATTGCCAGATACCGTAAAGAAGTAACAGGCGGTCTTGACGACACCGTCCTTAGAAGATTAAATGAACGTCTTGAATATTTGCGTAATCTCTTAGCAAAAAAAGAAGATGTTTCCAGAATTATTACCGAACAGGGCAAGATGACCGACGAGCTTCAGGCAAGTATTGACGGCGCAAAAACCTTGCAGGAAATTGAGGATATTTATCGTCCCTACCGTCCCAAAAGACGTACCCGCGCCACCGTTGCTAAAGAAAAAGGTCTTGAGCCTCTTGCAAATATTATTATGGCGCAGGATATTTTTGAAGGAACTCCCGAAGAAATTGCTTCTCCCTATATTAATGAAGAAAAAGAAGTAACCACCGCCGAAGATGCTCTTGCCGGCGCTATGGATATCATTGCCGAAACCGTATCCGATAATGCTGATTTCAGGAAAATGATACGCGAATATACCTATGAAACAGCGACTATCTCCTCTAAACAAAGCAAGGAAGCAGAGTCCGTATATCAGCAGTATTATGATTTTTCTCAGCCCGTATCCAAGGTGGCAAACCATCGGATTCTGGCTCTTGACCGCGGCGAGAAGGAAGAATTTTTAAGTGTTAAGCTTGATGTTGATACCGATGTGATAAAAGAAAAGCTATATAAAGAAACCCTGTCGGAAACGCCGAGTATTACGACCGAATATGTTAAGCTTGCCGTAGCCGATTCTTACGACAGATTAATTGGGCCCTCCATTGAACGTGAAATCAGAAATATTCTTACGGACAAGGCTCAGGAAAGTGCCATTGAGCTTTTCTCAAAAAATCTTCGCCAGCTTCTCCTTCAACCTCCCATAAAGGGCGAAACCGTCCTTGGCTTCGATCCCGGCTACAGAACAGGCTGTAAGGTAGCCGTTGTGGATTGTACCGGTAAGGTGCTTGATACAGGCGTTGTTTACTGTACCCTCGACCATCACGATAAGGAAAAAGCAAAATCCATAATTTTAGGACTTATCCATAAACACAAGGTCGGACTTATAGCCATAGGCAACGGCACAGCTTCAAAGGAATCGGAAATATTTATGGCAGACCTTATAAAGGAAGCCTCTCACGAGGTTAAATATATGATGGTAAACGAAGCCGGTGCTTCCGTATATTCCGCCTCGGAGCTTGGTGCTTTGGAATTCCCCGAATATGATGTTGCACTCCGTAGCGCCGTATCCATTGCCAGAAGACTTGAAGACCCGTTGGCAGAGTTGGTTAAAATCGACCCTAAATCCATCGGCGTAGGTCAGTATCAGCACGATATGAACCAGAAGAACTTAGGTCAGGCCTTAAGCGGCGTTGTTGAAAGCTGTGTTAACTCCGTAGGCGTTGATGTAAACACAGCCTCTGCTCGGCTTTTATCCTACGTTGCAGGAATAAACTCCGCCGTTGCAAAAAATATTATTGCCTACCGTGATGAAGAAGGTATGTTCAGTTCAAGAAAACAGCTTAAGAAGGTTAAAAAGCTCGGCGATAAGGCTTTTGAACAATGCGCCGGGTTTATCAGAGTCCCCGAAAGCGAGTACATTCTTGATAATACCGCTGTTCATCCCGAATCCTATGCCCTTGCGGAGGAAATCTTAAAAGAATGCGGCTACACCCTGTCGGATGTTAACACCGCCGCACTTACCGATTTAAAAAGTCGTGCCTCCAGGGTTGATTTGAAAACCATTGCCGAAAAATACGGCGTTGGTATGCCTACCATCTCCGATATTATATCCGAGCTTTTAAAACCGGGACGTGACCCCCGCGATGAATTGCCCAAGCCCCAGCTTCGAAGCGATATTATAAGCATCGAAAGCTTAAAACCGGGTATGATACTGACAGGTACCGTTCGCAACATAACCGACTTCGGGGCCTTCGTTGACATAGGTGTACACCAGGACGGTCTTGTGCATATATCACAAATTTGTGACAAATTTATTAAACATCCTATGGATTTTCTTTCAGTAGGCGATGTAAAAAAAGTAAAAATTGTGGATATTGACGTTAAACGAGGCAGAATTTCGCTCTCAATGAGAAATATTGACGAGGACTTATGCAATATTTACAATTAACGCCCCTTTATTTCAATCATTTTTACTATTTGCAAAACAAAAAAAAAGTGATAAAATGTAATTAGTAATATTTTGCACTTTCGAAGTGCTGTTTAGGAGGAAATTAACATGGCAAGCTTAAGCTTAAAAGGAATTTACAAAAGATATGCCGGCGGCGTAGAAGCTGTAAAAGACTTTAATATTGAAATCGCAGACAAAGAATTTATCATTCTTCTCGGCCCCTCAGGCTGTGGTAAATCCACCACCTTGCGTATGATCGCAGGTCTTGAAGAAATCAGCGAAGGAGAGCTTTACATAGGCGACAAGCTTATGAACGACGTTGCTCCTAAGGACAGAGATATAGCGATGGTTTTCCAGAACTATGCTCTTTATCCTCACATGACGGTATATGAAAACATGGCTTTTGGTCTTAAACTCAGAAAGACACCTAAAGCCGAAATCAAAAAACGTGTTGAAGAAGCAGCAAGAATTCTTGATATTGCTCACCTTCTCGACAGAAAACCGAAGGCTCTCTCCGGCGGTCAGCGTCAGCGTGTTGCTCTCGGTCGTGCTATCGTTCGTGAACCTCAGGTGTTCCGTATGGACGAACCTCTTTCTAACCTGGATGCTAAACTCCGTGCTCAGATGCGTACCGAGATTAATAAGCTCCACCAGCGTCTCCAGACTACTTTTATCTACGTTACACACGACCAGATAGAAGCTATGACAATGGGTAGCCGTATCGTTGTTATGAAAGACGGCGTGGTTCAGCAGATTGATAATCCCCAGTTCTTGTATGAAAATCCTGTTAATATGTTCGTTGCAGGCTTTATCGGAAGTCCTCCGATGAACTTTGTTGATTCTGTAATAGAAAAGAAGGATAATGGCTTATATATCACCTTTGGTAATTCCTCTGTTAAGGTTCCCGAAGGTAAAGCAAAGAAATTGGAAGCTTATATCGGTAAGGAAGTTGTATTCGGTATCAGACCCGAAAACGTACACGATGAAGAAATGTATGTATCAACTCTTACAGAGAGCGTAGTAACAGCTCGTGTTGATGTAACCGAAGCAATGGGTGCTGAAACATATCTGTATCTCACAATTGAAGATTCAAGCTTCATTGCAAGAGTTAATCCCAGAACAACTGCTAAACCTCAGGATAGTATTACAGTTGCGTTTGATATGGAAAAAATGCACGTATTTGATAAGGATACAGAGCTTGCTGTTATCTAATTTAAGACTTAAAGTCACCGAAAAATTTCGGTGACTTTATTTTTTTAGCTATAAATGATAATAAATCCTTGTCATTCCTGTATTTTTTATTGAAATTAGGGCTTTACAAGTCCGTTTTGTTATGATAAAATAATTATGTATGTGTTTTTTAAGGAGGATATTTATATGGTGAAGAAAATTTGTGCCGGTGTGCTTGCCGCAGCTCTTATGACTTCCGTAGCTTTCGGTCAGGTAATCGAGCTTTGCTCCGGCAATTCCGAAATTAATATATTGACCGATACCGCAAGCAGCGATACCTTACTGTATTCCCCTCTTTGCATCAACGGTCGAACCTTTGTTGAAATGACCGAAGCCGCAAGGATTTTCGGTATTGAAATCAAAGAGGCCGGCGGCGTTGTTACAGCAACCTGCGAGGATAAAAGCGTAAAGCTCTTTGTAAATGAAAACAAAGCTCATACAACGGAGGATATTGCTCTTGACACCGCTCCCCTTTTCATAGAGGGTACACTTTATATCCCCATTCGTCCTTTGCTTGAGAACTTAAGCTGGGGCGTAGGTTATTCCGCTTCTTTAAATCAGGTTATCGTAAGCAACAACCCCGTAATTATGGAAATAGGCGGAAACGCTGTCAGGACAGACGAATTTGATGTATACTATAATATGCAGGTTGCCTCTTTGAAAGCACAAGGCGCAACCGACGAGCAAATTGCTCAGCTTGATGCCGATATGAAATCACATATAAACTATACTCTTCAGGAACTTAACGCTCTTTATTATGCGGCTGTAAACAGCGGCTTCGGATATATGCTTGATTCGGGCAACGCCAAGAGTAATATATCAAGCTATTTAACCGACCTAAGAAAAAACGTGGATTTGGTTGTTCTTGATACCTCTCTCGCCATAGAGCTTGAGAAAAGCCATATAGTAGATGCCTATTTCCGGGCTGTATCTGCAGCTGTCAGCTCAACAGATGAGGAAATAGACGAAGCATATAAATCAAAATATATCACCGCAAAGCATATTTTAATTCCTTCCGTAAATCTCGAAACAGGCGAGGCACTTTCTGATGAAGAAATAAAGGCGACCGAAAAGCTCGTGCTTGAAATTTCCGAGAAATTAAAAAATGGTGAGGATTTCGACAAGCTGATGAAGGAATATTCCAAAGATACAGGATTAGCGCATTATCCCGACGGTTATACCTTCACAACCGGTGAAATGGTAGCGGAATTTGAAACTGCCGCATTTAATTTGAAGGAAAACGAGGTTAGCAAGCCGATAAAAACCAATTACGGCTATCACATTATAAAAAGATTGCCTCTTGCTGATTTGTCCGATTCCCTGAAGCAAATTATATTAAGCGGGTTGAATAACACGAAGCTGAACGAATATATCAAAGATATAGTTGAAAACAGCGATATAAAAATTATAACCGACGAGGAGATAAAATAATGATAATAACAGACGAACTTAAGTTGGCGCTTGAAAGCTTTGGGTTAGATAAGGATTTTGAAAAAATCGAGACTCTTGGCATAGGAAACATAAATGCTTCCTATAAAGTAACTCTCACAAACGGCAAAAAATATTCTTTTCAAAGGCTTAATACTAAGGTATTTAAAAATCCCGATGAGGTTATGAGTAATATAATGAAGGTTACTGCTCATCTGAAAGATAAAATCAAGGAAGAGGGCGGCGACCCTTCAAGGGAAACCCTTGGTTTTATCACCACAAAGGATGGTTCTCCTTTGTATTACTACGATGATGACACCGTGTACAGAGCTTACGAATTCGTTGATGGTGTCATTACCCTTCAAAGTACATCCAACGCGGAGGAAGCTTATAAAGCCGCGTTCACCTTCGGCAGGTTCCAAAAACGTCTGGCAGATTTTGATGCCACGGTGCTTTTTGAGACCATCCCTGATTTCCATAACACCGCCAAACGTTTTGAAACCTTTTTAAACAGCGTTAAGGCGGATAAAGCAGGCAGGCTTGCCGAGGTTCGCGAATATGTTGACTACTGTCTTGAAGAAAAGTATCTTGCAACTGCCATTGTTGATGCCGTATCTTCAGGCGAGCTTCCCTTGCGTGTTACCCATAACGACACCAAAATCAACAACATTCTTTTTGATGCCGAAACAAAGGAAGGCATTTGCGTAATCGACCTTGATACGGTTATGCCCGCCACCTCACTTTATGATTTCGGTGATATGATACGCTCAGGTGCCGCCTATACCGAAGAGGACGAAACCGACCTTTCAAAGGTAGGAATAAACCTGGAATACTACGAAGCCTTTGTGAAAGGCTTTAAAGCAGGGGTTGATGGCGGACTTACCGACGCAGAAATTTCAAGACTTGCGCTTAGTGCAAAGGTAATAGCATTCGAGCTTGCCATCAGATTTTTGGGCGACTACCTTGACGGAGATATTTATTTCTCCATCAGACGGCCCGACCATAATAAAATCCGCGCAATAAACCAGCTCACACTACTTAAGGATATGGAAAACAAATACGATAAAATGGTTGCTGTAAAATAAAAAAACAAGCTGAATTCTTAAGACATTAAAATCTGAGATAAAGCATTTTAAAATTTTAACAGAGTATATCCGAAATCAAATTGTATCAGAAAACTTCGGAAATGCCAACTATAAAATGCTGTCTCAAGAAAAGGTGACTGCTTTGCAGTCGCCCTGCTTAAGACGGCATTTTTTGCAAGGAAGGTGTAAATTTGGAAAACAAAATTGCCTTAATTGGAATAATCGTAGAAGAAAGCTCCGCCGCCGAAAAGGTCAACGGAGTGCTTCATGGCTTTGCCGATTATATAATAGGAAGAATGGGCATCCCTTACCGAAGCCGTGGGCTTAATGTTATATCGGTGGTTATTGATGCACCTCAAAAAACCATAAGCACCATTGCCGGCAGATTAGGTATGATAGACGGAATAAGCGTAAAAACGGTAAATGCGAGGGTGTAAAATTATGTTGAGAAATGTTGTAGACGAGATAAAAAGCGGCATCAAGCCTACCCGCGAGCAGGTTAAACAACTGCTCGATGCCGGCGAAGAAAAGTGGGTATATATTTTCAGGCAGGCAGACGAGATAAGGCAAAAATATGTCGGCAATACTGTTCATATAAGAGCTATTATTGAATTTTCAAATTATTGTTGCCGCCGCTGTGCCTATTGCGGACTGAATGCGGCGAATAAACAAATTGAAAGATACCGCATGTCTCCGACAGAAATTATAGAAACTGCCGTCGAGGCGTGGGAAGCAGGGTATAAAACCGTTGTCCTTCAATCGGGCGAGGACCCCTGGTATACCCCTCAGATTTTAGGTGATATTGTCTATGAAATCCGCAGTAACACAGGACTTGTCGTTACTCTGAGTTGCGGGGAAATGTCTTTCGAGGACTACAAATATCTCCGCGAATGTGGTGCGGGAAGGTATTTACTTAAACACGAAACCTCTTCCCATGAAATATATGCATCTCTCCATCCCGACAGTAATCTTTCCGCGAGGGTTCAATGTCTGCATAATTTAAAAAAGTTAGGTTATGAGACAGGTAGCGGATTTATGATAGGCCTGCCCGAACAGACAACCGAAACCATAGCCGAGGATATTATGCTGATTAACTCTTTGCCTTGCGACATGGCAGGCATAGGGCCCTTTATTCCATGCGAGAACACCCCTCTGCAACGGCATCCGGCAGGTTCTGTAGAGTTGACCAAGAGAGCGGTTGCTCTTGCAAGACTTATAGTGAAACAAATAAATTTACCCGCCACCACCGCCCTCGGTGTAATAAACGGCGAAGAAAAAAGAAACATCTTTTCCTGCGGTGCTAATGTTATTATGCAAAAGGTAACACCGCCCGCCATGCGGAATTTATATAAAATTTACCCCGCCGATTTCGGCGAGCCAAAATCTGTTTTACAGGAAAGACGCGAGCTTGAAGATTTCATACGAAGTCTCGGAAGAAAGCCGCTTTAATTTGAAAGGATATGAAAAAATGTATAATAAAAATTCATCAAAGGCAGAGGAATTTATCTGCCACGAGGAAATTCTCGATACCTTAAAATATGCAGAGGAGAATAAAAATAACGCAGAGCTTATTGAAAAAATCCTCGATAAAGCCAGAGAAAGGAAAGGGCTGTCGCATCGGGAAGCCGCTGTGCTGCTTGACTGCGAAATAGAGGAAAAGAATCAGGAAATATACGCATTGGCACAGCAAATCAAAAAGGATTTCTACGGTAACCGTATAGTAATATTTGCACCTCTTTACCTTTCCAACTACTGTGTTAACGGTTGTGTTTACTGTCCGTATCACTTGAAAAACAAGCATATAGCACGCAAAAAATTAACTCAGGAAGAGGTTAAACGTGAGGTCATGGCCTTGCAGGATATGGGCCATAAACGACTCGCCATTGAGGCAGGTGAGGACCCGGTTAACAACCCTATTGAATATATTTTGGAATGTATTGATACTATTTACAGCATAAAACACAAAAACGGTGCTATTCGCCGCGTTAATGTAAACATCGCGGCAACCACCGTTGAGAATTACAGAAAATTAAAGGATGCGGGTATCGGTACCTATATACTGTTCCAGGAAACCTATCATAAAGAAAGCTATGAAACGCTCCATCCCACAGGTCCAAAGCACAATTATGCCTATCATACAGAGGCTATGGACCGAGCTATGGAAGGCGGCATTGATGATGTGGGACTCGGTGTTTTGTTCGGTCTGGAATTATACAGATACGAATTTGCAGGACTTTTGATGCACGCCGAGCATCTTGAAAGCGTGTTCGGTGTAGGTCCTCATACCATCAGTGTTCCCCGTATCCGCCACGCAGACGATATTGATGCAGATGCCTTTGATAACGGTATTGATGACGATACCTTTGCAAAGCTGGTTGCTTGTATCAGAATCGCCGTACCCTATACAGGTATGATAGTTTCCACCCGTGAAAGCAAGGCTTGTCGTGAAAAAGTCCTTCATCTGGGTATTTCTCAAATCAGCGGCGGGTCAAGAACCAGCGTAGGCGGCTATGTTGAGCCTGAACCTGAGGACGATAAATCCGAACAGTTTGACGTAGAGGATAAACGAACTCTTGACGAGATTGTAAAATGGCTGATGGAAATGGATTATATCCCCAGCTTCTGCACCGCCTGCTATCGCGAAGGCAGAACCGGCGACAGATTTATGTCCCTGTGTAAAAGCGGTCAGATACAAAACTGCTGTCTGCCCAATGCACTGATGACCCTGCAGGAATATCTTGAAGACTACGCTTCTCCCGAAACAAAAGCTATAGGCGAAAAGCTTATTTTAAAGGATATGGACACTATTCCCAACGAAAAGGTTAAAAGAATTGTTGCAGAGAATTTAGAAAACATTAAGAACGGAAAAAGAGATTTTAGATTTTAATGGGGTGGTCATGTGATAAATACTTTATCCGAAGCACCTAAATCGGTGCGAACTCATATTGCATTTTTCGGCAGAAGAAATGCAGGCAAATCCTCTTTAATAAATGCTTTTTCGGGTCAGACTGCGGCTTTGGTTTCCGATATCCCCGGCACCACCACCGACCCGGTATATAAGCCTATGGAAATCTATCCCATAGGTCCGTGTGTGCTGATAGATACGGCAGGCTTTGACGACGAGGGAAGCCTGGGCAATATGCGGGTTGAAAAAACCACAGAGGTTGCTATGGAAGCTGATATGGCAATTATGGTTTTTTCGCCGGAACAAAAGGATTTTTGCTATGAGCAAAAATGGATTGAGCTTCTCAAGGAGAAAAAATGTCATATTATCGGCGTGGTGAATAAATGCGATTTGTCGGAGACTTCGCAGGAAACAGCCTCAGAAATATCGAAGCTTTTTGATATTTCCGTCTCCGCCGTCAGCGCCAAAGAAAATATTGGTATGGATTCCCTGCGTAAAATGATAGCCGATGCTCTGCCCGATGACGGCGAGCCGGGCAGTATAACCGGTCATCTTTGCGGCGCAGGCGACAGCGTGCTTTTGATTATGCCGCAGGATATTCAGGCTCCCAAAGGAAGGCTTATTCTTCCTCAACAGCAGATTATCCGCGACCTGCTTGATTTAAAGGCAATTGTCACCTCTGCTACGGCAGATAAGATGGATGAAGGTCTTTCCCTGCTGAAAACTCCGCCTAAGCTGATTATAACCGACTCACAGGTTTTTGATTATGTATACGAAAGAAAGCCCGAGGGCAGTATGCTTACCTCCTTTTCCGTATTACTTGCCGCCTATAAGGGTGATATAGCCGTATTCCGCAAAGGTGCAGAGAAAATTCGTCATTTAAAGGAAACAGATACAGTTTTAATTGCCGAAGCCTGTACTCACGCTCCACAGACAGAGGATATAGGCAGAGTAAAAATCCCCCGTATGCTGAAAAAAATGATTGGCGAAAAGCTACGGTTTGAGATAGTAGCCGGCAAAGATTTTCCGCAGGATTTGAGCAGATATGCTCTTGTAATCCATTGCGGCGGCTGTATGTTTAACAGAAAATATGTTTTAAACCGCATATCGGCTTGCGTAAATGCAGGTGTACCCATAACTAACTACGGTATTGCGATCGCTGAAATAAAAGGCATTTTAGATAAGATAACAGATTGAAAAAGGAGTGATACTGTGAAAAAATTTAATACAAAGATAATGGTACAAATGGCTCTTATGATAAGTATAGTAATCGTTATGGGTATGACACCCATAGGGTTTATAAGAATTCCGCCCATTTCAATCACTATGCTTCATTTACCCGTAATCGTAGGGTCTATAGTTTTAGGACCGCTGTGCGGCGGTATTCTGGGACTTACCTTCGGCCTTGTCAGTATGTGGAATGCTATAATAAATCCCCTTCCTCCCCCGTCACTTTCCTGGATGCTTTCGCCCTTTGCAAGCGGCTATCCTCTCCAGTCCATATTTATTTGCCTTGCTCCGCGAATCGCTTTAGGCATTTTGCCCGCACTTCTTATGAGGCTTTTCGACAGGAAGAAAACCGCAAACAGACTCAGCATCGGATTTTCCGCAGGTATTTCCACCATTGCACATACTTTTATGTTTCTGGGTTGTATTAACTTATTCCCTTCCGAAGAAGTTTTTATGCCTATTATGTCCATAGTGAAAACTGTTGCCGGCCTTAACGGGTCATTGGAATTTGTAGCCGCAATTACCGTTTCCGTGGCTATTTGTAAAAGCCTTATAAAATATACAAGAGGTAATAAAAATGCGTGAAATTAATATCAGCGAGATTGAAAATATTAAAATCGGATCTGCTCAGGATTTTGAAGGCGGTACGGGTTGCACCGTAATTTTATGCGAGGAAGGAATGTGCGGCGGCGTTGACGTCCGCGGCGGTGGTCCTGCTTCGAGAGAAACACAGCTTTTAAATCCCCTTATGGCGGCTGATAAAATTCACGGCGTTCTTTTAAGCGGAGGCAGTGCCTTTGGTCTTGATGCCGCCGGCGGCGTTATGGCTTACCTGGAAGAAAAAAATATCGGATTTGATACAGGCGTGGCAAAGGTTCCGCTGGTATGCGAGTCCTGTATTTTCGATTTGGGAGTGGCAAGCTCTAAAATCCGCCCCGATAAAAAAATGGGTTATGCCGCCTGCCTTGATGCTGAAAACAACACCCCCGCAGAAGGCTGCTTTGGCGTGGGTACAGGTGCGACTGTCGGAAAATACCGCGGTATGGAATATGCTATGAAATCAGGACTTGGTATATATGCAGTCAGTATGGGGCGGCTTAAAATAGGTGCTGTAGTTGCTGTTAACGCTTTTGGTGATATAAAAGAGGATGGTAAAATTATTGCCGGACTTTTAAATAAAGAGAAAAACGGTTTCTTAAATACAGAAGAAGAGCTATATAAGGATTGTTCCGTAATAGAAAATATGTTTACAGCCAACACTACCATAGGTGCCGTAATAACCAACGGCAACTTTAACAAGGCCCAGCTTTGCAAAATAGCCTCTATGGCACATAACGGCTACGCCCGCAGTATCTCCCCTGTTCACACTATGGCGGATGGTGACACTGTTTATGCTTTCTCCTGCGGCGACATAAAGGCGGATATTAATGTGGTGGGCACTCTTGCGGCTATGGTGATGGAAAAAGCCGTTATTCGCAGTATAAAAGCGGCAAAATCTATGTACGGACTTAAAGCTTACGCCGATTTACGCCTGTAGGTTATTGACAAAATTATGCAAATGCTGTATAATAAAATACAAATAAATAAAAATATCGGAGAACAGATTTATGTGGATTGCAGATAAATGGACGGATTTTGAGGTTTTAGATACTATGGACGGCGAAAAGCTGGAGCGTTGGGGCGATATTATTTTACGCCGCCCCGACCCGCAGGTAATCTGGAAAAATCCCGCAAATCCGAAGCTGTGGAATACTGCGGCGGCTAAATATAATCGCAGTTCAAGCGGAGGCGGCAGTTGGGAGCTTTTTAAAAAAATCCCCGACCGCTGGACTGTCAGCTACAGAGATTTAAAATTTAATATAAAAACCATGGGCTTTAAGCATACGGGTCTGTTTCCCGAACAGGCGGCAAATTGGGATTTTATAACCGAAAAAATCCAAAACTCCGGCAGAAATGACGTAAAGGTTTTAAACCTTTTTGCTTATACGGGGGGTGCTACCGTAGCGGCGGCGGCGGCAGGTGCGGCGGAAACGGTCCACGTAGATGCCGCAAAGGGTATGGTATCCTGGGCAAAGGAGAATATTGCCCTTTCAGGTCTTGAAAACAAATGCGTCCGTTTCATTGTGGATGATGTTTTAAAATATGTTGCCCGCGAGGAGCGCCGCGGACGGCAGTATGATATTATTATAATGGACCCTCCCTCCTACGGAAGAGGTCCCGGCGGTGAGGTATGGAAGCTGGAAAACGAGCTTTACGGGCTCATAGAAATGTGTATGAAGATACTTTCTTCCCGTCCCTTAGCCGTAGTTGTCAACACTTATACCACAGGTCTTTCGCCCTGTGTTGTATCAAATATAATGAATATGACAATAAGTAAGCGTTTTGGCGGAACAGCTTACTGTAAAGAGCTGTGTCTGCCAATAACTGACAGTAAAATTGTATTACCGTGCGGGTGTACGGGTCGCTGGGAAGGATGATAAACAGTGATAGAAACAGTTGGATTAAAATTTCAATATGACGGCAGTCTTAAAATGGCTGTCGACGGTATTGATATTAAAATAGATAAAGGCGAATTTATCGCCGTACTCGGTCATAACGGTAGTGGAAAATCCACTCTTGCCAAACAATTCAACGGCATTTTATACCCTACTGAAGGGATGGTGCTGGTTGACGGGATAAACACCGCCGATGAAAAGCTTTTGTGGGATATACGTTCAAAGGTAGGAATGGTGTTCCAAAACCCCGATAATCAGATTGTGGCAACGGTGGTTGAGGAGGATGTTGCTTTCGGTCCCGAAAATTTAGGCATTTCGCCCGATGAAATACGCCAAAGGGTAGATTTCGCCCTGAAGGCTGTGGATATGGAAGAATATCGCAGTTTTTCTCCCCATAATCTTTCAGGCGGTCAGAAACAGCGTGTATCAATAGCGGGTATTATTGCTATGATGCCCGGCTATATCGTTCTTGACGAGCCTACCGCCATGCTCGACCCCAAGGGCAGAAAAGAGGTTATGAAAACCATTAAATTTCTCAACGAAAAATATAATATGACAGTTGTCCTCATAACCCATTATATGGAAGAAGCGGCACAGGCAGACCGTGTAATTGTAATGTCTGACGGTAAAATCATAGTTGACGATACCCCCGAGATGGCTTTTGCCAACGTGGCTCTTTTAAAAAGCGTTGAGCTTGACGTGCCGCAATGTACAGACCTTATGTTCCGTCTCAGGCAGGAAGGAATTATGGTAAAGCATAATTTATTAACCCCTGAAGACTGTGCCGAAGAAATCATGCGAGCATTGGAGGGACGCGCCTATGAACATTGAGGTTCAAAATCTTGAATACACTTATATGAAAGGGACTCCCTACGAAAAAACAGCCCTTCACAATGTGAATATGACCTTAAAGCAGGGTGAATATGTCGGGCTTATCGGGCATACCGGAAGCGGAAAATCCACTTTGATTCAGCATTTAAACGGGCTTCTCAAACCCACCTCGGGAAAAATCCTGATAGACGGTACTGATATTACCGATAAAGAAATAAAGCTTCGCGATCTCAGGTTTAAGGTGGGTATTGTTTTCCAATATCCCGAATATCAGCTTTTTGAAGAGACTGTTCTTGCTGATGTGGCCTTCGGTCCTAAAAATATGGGTATGAGCGAAGAAGCGGCAAAAAAATGTGCTCTTGAGGCTATGGAGCTTGTCGGCTTCCCGCCGGAGCTTGCCGAAAAATCTCCCTTTGAGCTTTCGGGCGGTCAAAAGAGACGCGCCGCCATTGCAGGCGTTCTTGCTATGCAACCGCAGGTTTTGATTTTAGACGAGCCTGCCGCAGGGCTTGATCCTCAAGGCAGAAATTCTCTGCTTCGTCAGATTGAATATATGCACAAAGAAAAAAATATGACCATCCTGCTTGTTTCTCACAGTATGGAGGATATTGCCCGGACAGCAGACAGGGTCATTGTAATGAAGGACGGCACCATTGCGGCAGAAGGCAGCGTTCACGATATATTTAAAATGGGCGAGGAATTAAACAGTATTAATCTTGACGTGCCGCAAATAACCAAGCTTATTAATATTCTGAGAGCTAAAGGCTGTCCCCTCCCCGCCGATATTTATACCGTATCAGCGGCAAAGGAAGAAATATTAAAGCTTTTCAAATGAGGTAAACACTATGTTAAAGGATATAACGCTGGGTCAGTATCTGCCGGGTAACTCGTCGGTGCATAAGCTTGACCCACGCACCAAAATTTTAATTATTGCAGGGCTTATAGTAGCGCTGTTTGCTACAAACAGCATTGTCGGTTATATCGTTGCGGCAATTTTTATAATAGCTGTCAATTGTATTTCGGGCATCACCCTTAGAATGGTGACAAAAAGCATTAAACCCCTGATGTTTTTTATAATATTTACAGCTGTCATCAACCTTTTTCTGACAGACGGCAAGGGGCTTTTATGGGAGTTTGGTATTATTAAATTTTCCCTTGAAGGTATCTACCTGACGGTTATTATGTCTCTCAGGCTTATATTTTTGGTCGTTGGAACCTCCATACTGACCTATACAACCTCCCCGATTGTACTGACAGACGGAATTGAGGCGTTAATGCGACCGCTGTCGAAAATCGGTGTCCCGTCTCACGAAATAGCTATGATGATGACAATCGCACTACGGTTTATACCTACCATAATAGACGAAACCGATAAAATTATGAAAGCCCAGTCTGCAAGGGGCTCCGATTTTGAAAGCGGCAGTCTCTTAAGTCGCGCAAAGGCTCTTATTCCCATTTTGGTACCGCTGTTCATCAGTGCTTTCAGACGTGCCGATGATTTGGCTGTAGCAATGGAATGTCGCGGCTACCGCGGCGGCTCAGGCAGAACGAAGCTTAAACAGCTTAAATTTGCCAAATCCGATTTGGTTGCTGTTTGCATCTGTATGTTGGTCTTTTTCGCTATGATATTCTGTAACACTATAGGCTTTTAGGTGATGCTATGAGAAACATCAAACTTAATCTTTCCTATGACGGGAGCTGTTATCACGGTTTCCAGATACAAAAAAACGGTATTACCGTACAGCAATGCGTTGAAGAAGCAATAGAGGCGGTAACGGGCAAAAAATCGCCGATAACGGGGTGCAGTCGCACCGATGCAGGAGTTCACGCCCTTGATTATGTGTGCAACTTCCGCACCTGTTCCATTATTCCCGATGAAAAGCTACCCTTTGCGCTGAACGCTCATCTGCCTCAGGATATAGCCTGTCACGGTGCTGAAACCGTAGGCGAGGATTTCCACGCCAGGTACAGTGCAAAATCAAAGATTTATATATATAAAATCCATAACCGACCTCACCGCGACCCTATCGGCGGCAGGTTCAGCTGGCACTATCCCGTAAAGCTTAACATTGACGAGATGAAACGAGCCGCCGGATTTTTCCCCGGAACTCATGATTTTTCTGCCTTTATGGCAACGGGTGGTCAGCAGAAAACCACGGTGAAAACCGTTTATATGCTGGAGGTTACAGCAGAAAATTCCGATATTACCGTTAAAATTCACGCCGATGGCTATCTTTACAATATGGTGCGGATAATAACAGGTACTTTGGTCTATGCGGGAAACGGGAAAATTTCAGCTGACGATATACCCGAAATCATAAAAAGCGGTGACAGAAAACGTGCAGGAATTACCGCTCCGCCGGAGGGACTCGCTCTTTCCGAAATATTTTATTAAAAAATTTATAAATATTGAGAAAAATTATTGATAAATTCTTGACGAAATAAAAAAAATGTAGTATACTATTAAGTATAGACAAAAAAATAAATCCAGAAAGGGATGTTTGTAAATGAACAGAGTATATAACTTTTCAGCAGGACCTTCCATGTTACCGGAGGCTGTCCTCAAAAAAGCTCAGGAGGAAATGCTTTGCTACGGCGACAGCGGTATGTCCGTAATGGAAATGAGCCACCGTTCCAAGGTATATGAAAGCATTATCTACGGAGCTGAAGACCTTTTAAGAGAGCTTATGGGAATTTCCGATGATTATCACGTGTTTTTCCTTCAGGGCGGTGCATCCACTCAGTTCTCAATGGTTCCCCTTAACCTTATGAACAAAAACAAAAAGGCTGATTATGTAATCACAGGTCAATGGTCAAAGAAAGCTTTTGCAGAAGCTTCCCGCTACGGCGAAGCGAGAAAAGTGGCTTCCAGCGAAGATAAAGTATTCAACTACATACCTAAGCTTTCAGCTGATATGTTTGACAAAGATGCCGACTATGTTCATATAACATACAACAACACAATTTATGGTACAAAATATAACACTCTGCCTGACGTTGGCGGTGTTACACTTGTTGCCGATGTATCTTCAATGATTCTTTCCGAAAACATTGATATAAACAAATTCGGTTTGCTCTATGCAGGCGCTCAGAAGAATATGGCTCCCGCAGGTCTCACCATCGCTATTGTTCGTAAGAATCTGGTTGGCAATGCTATGGACTTTACTCCCGTTATGCTTAAGTATGACACTCACGTTAAAGACCGTTCGATGTACAACACACCTCCTACATATACAATTTATATTTGTAAGCTGGTTCTCGAATGGCTTAAAGGTCTCGGCGGCATAAGTGCAATGGAAGCTATCAACAAAGAAAAAGCCGCCATCCTCTATGACTATCTCGATTCTTCAGATATGTTCAAGGGTACCGTTGTTCCTGAAGACCGTTCACTCATGAACGTACCTTTCGTTACAGGTGACGACGACCTTAATGCTAAGTTTATCAAAGAAGCTACAGAAGCCGGCTTTGTTAACCTTAAGGGTCACCGTACGGTTGGCGGTATGAGAGCAAGCATTTACAATGCAATGCCTACAGAAGGCGTTAAGAAGCTCGTTGAGTTTATGAAAGACTTTGAAATAAAAAATAAATAGGGGTTGATTTCCAATGTTTAAAGTAAAAACATTAAACAAAATCGCTAAATGCGGTCTTGATAATTTTAGTGCAAACTATAATATTTCCGAAACAGAAGAAAATCCTGATGCAATTATCCTTCGTAGCTTTAATATGCACGAAATGGAGTTGCCCGCTTCTTTAAAGGCTGTTGCAAGAGCAGGTGCAGGTACAAACAATATTCCTATCGACAAATGCAGCGAAAAGGGTATTGTAGTTTTCAATACACCCGGTGCTATCGCAAATGCCGTTAAGGAGCTTGCTATAGCAGGTATTCTTCTCGCTTCAAGAAAAATAGCTCCCGCTATTGAATGGGCTAAAACCTTAGAAGGTCAGGATGATGTTGCAAAGCTGGTAGAAAAAGGCAAGAGCAACTTTGCAGGTCCCGAAATTTTAGGTAAAACCATCGGCGTTATCGGTCTCGGTGCTATCGGCGTTATGGTTGCAAACGCGGCAAACGCTCTCGGTATGAAGGTTGTAGGCTATGACCCCTTCCTTTCCGTAAAGGCAGCCTGGAATATTTCCAGTCATGTTTCCCTTTGCACCGACCTTAAGGAAATTGTTGCAACCTGCGATTATATTTCTCTCCACGTTCCTCTCAATGGGGAAACAAGAGGTATGATAAATGCTGATTTGCTCAGTGCCGCAAAGCCCGGTATCAGAATCCTCAACTTCTCAAGAGCAGAGCTGGTTGACGATGATGCAATAGCTGCTGCTATTGATGCAGAGACAGTTGCTTGCTATGTAACAGACTTCCCCAACGCTAAGACTGTTTGCATGAAAAATACTGTCGCTATCCCCCATCTCGGCGCTTCTACTCCCGAATCTGAGGATAACTGTGCAATAATGGCCGCTCGTCAGCTCGTTGATTTTCTTGAAAACGGCAATATCGTAAATTCCGTTAACTTCCCGCAATGTTCAATGCCTCGCTCGGCTGAATACCGTCTGGCGATTGCTCATAAGAACATCCCCAGTATGATAAGTGCTTTCACAGCGGCTTTTGCCGATAGCGGAATTAACATTGAAAATATGATGAACAAATCCAAAGGCGATTTAGCGTTTACCCTCATTGATACAAATACAAATATTTCCGATGAGAGCTTAAAGAAGCTTGAAGCCCTTGAAGGAGTTCTCCGTATAACACTTATAAAATAATTTGATGCTTCAAAGGCTCAGCCTCCAAAAGGAGTTTGAGCCTTTTTGCATTCAGTTTGCAAATATGAATAGGCATATCAAATAATAATAATTTAAATTTAATTGAAAACTCCGACCTGCCTTCCACAAAATCCCATGAATTAATTACATAAAAACTCCTTTTTTGCAAACAATAGCTATTGTAAACTATTTGCAGAAAAGGAGTTTTTTAAATATGAAAGCAACAGGAATTGTCCGCAGAATAGATGACCTCGGTCGGGTTGTTATACCAAAAGAAATCCGCCGCACCCTCCGCATAAAGGAGGGCGACCCGCTGGAAATTTTTACCGATAGAGAAGGGGAGGTTATTTTTAAAAAATATTCCCCCATCGGCGAGCTAGGTGATTTTGCCTCAGATTTTGCAGAATCTATCGCAAGAGCAGTACAGTCGGCTGTTTGTATTACCGACAGAGATACTATAATCGCCGTATCGGGAGCACCTAAAAAGGAGCTTTTTGAAAGACGTATAAGCAGCGGCCTGGAACAGATTATGGATGAAAAAGTCGCCTATTCTATGAAAAATCCCGCTTCAGCTATAAAGGTTACCGACAGCCACGATAAGTACAATATAGGCGTAGCAATGCCCATAATCTCCGAAGGAGATACCATCGGTAGTGTGGTAATCTGTGCCGATGAAAAAAATAATATAGGCACCTCGGACTTAAAGGTAGTCCAAACCGCCGCAAACTTTTTAGGCAGACATATGGAACAGTAACTAAAAAATCAGTCTTAAAACAGAGCTTTTGTTTTAAGACTGATTTTTTAGTTATCCGCTTTTTTCTACGCTTCAGGACCGTCAAAGAAGGTGGTTCGCAAGGTTTCCAGGGCGTTGCCGTTTTTGCCGTCCATTATAACAAATTCTGCCTTGCTGCCAAATCCTGTTTGCCTCATAAGCGGTGCATCTAACGCATTATGCAGTATAATTGCGGCATCACCGCGAGTCGCAGGACTCATACCGCTAACATCTACGCCCTTTAAAAGACCGTTTGTGAGAGCTAATTGCATATATCCGAAAGGATATCCTCCAAACTGTTCTGCCTTTTGGTAATATCCCAAAGCACACACTATCATTTTTATCAGCTGTTCGTTTGTAACAGGTGCCGTAGGCTCAAAATTACCGTCCGGCATACCGTTTATAATACCGCTTATATGAATAACGGATATATATCCGCTTGCCCAATATTCTTTCGGAACATCAGGAAACACGGTTTCTGCCTGTTCAACAGCTTCAACCCCTAACAAGTGCGTTATAACCTTTGCCGCCTCACCTCGGGTAATGCTGTCCTCAAGACGCAAATCTCCGTTCGGGTCACCTTCAATAATATTAAAGCTTATCAGCTCCTCTATTGCATCATTGTTTGCGTTTGCCGTTACCGAAAACGCCATAAACGCTGTCAGAATAATACAAATTATTTTTTTCATATCAAATCATCCTTTCAATAAATCAATAATTGTCCTTCTATGTTATAATTCCCCGGGCAATGCGAGCTTACCACAACATCATATACCTTGCTCGGGTCAAAATTGCAGAAATAATACGCCCGGCGGTTATCGGTCAACACGCTGTACCCCCATCCTAAGCCTTTCATCGTCTCCTCGCTGATATTGATTTTTGCATTAACATTTGAGAAATCGCTGTCAAAATATATGCAGATGTTGCCGTGCTTGTCGGGATATACCTTAGCTTTCATAGTCGTTGCATTATCAAAATTATAGTTAAAAGCGGTATATTCCTTTGCCAGATTAACAGTAGCTCCCGCACAGTAGGGCTTATTCCCCTCCTGCCGCAGAATTTCATCGGCTCCTATTCTTTCAGTCGTTTCATCATAAGCAATGCTTCCCATATAAGAAGGGTATTCAGGCTTCTGAACAGGGCTTGGTGTCGGCATTGGCGAAGGCTCCGGCACGTTAACCGGCGATTCATCTCTATGCACCGTAACTGCTTCAGAATCGGCAACAGCCGCGGGAGAGTCAGCGGGAATAGAGGGAGGCTCCTTCACCTTCACCTTATAGGTTGAAGGAAAAATATTATCCGTTTCCGGTAGCGGCGGTAGCGGCGAAAGGACTATGGGGTTCAGCTTTCCGAGAATGCTCCCTATGCTGAGCGCGACTCCGCCTGAAATAATAATCCCCAGCATCACCGCAACAGTCTTTTTTATCCCGGTCATAGGTTTTTCATCTTTTATCCGCACAAACCGTTTAAAAAGCTGTTTTTTTCCACGAGCCATCGCCAACGAAAAATCGTTTCGCCCGATGCTTTTGGTCATTAACCGCAGGATGGTGTCAACATATTTTGTTTTTTCTTCCGCTGTCATAGCTGCAGTTGCCGCAATATCGCAGGATATTTCGCAAAAATCATTTACCTTCTGTCCGATTAAATAAACAAAGGGATTAAACCAGTGAATACATTTTATCGCCGTAACAACCCATTTGACCGGCACATCAAAACGCTTCAGATGTGTAATTTCGTGTAAGAGAATGTCGGATAATGTGCCATCATCATACGGGCGGTCAGGTAATATTAATTCAGGTGCAAATATGCCCGAAATAAACGGCGAAATCACCGCATTACTGCAATATACGGGTATCTGTCTTTTTGTATATTTTTTAACTTGCGGACAGGAAATTCCCCTTCGGGTTTTTTTTATTTTATATAAGTACCTATAGAATTTTATAAGCTTTATACTAAACAGACCCACCGCAACCGTAAGCCATATAACAGAAATTATATCTACAGTCTGTGGTATATCTGTGGCAGAGGCGGCGGCTTCGCCACCCCAATCAGGCACAGTAACCTCTGATATAGCAAGCCTGTATACAGCAGGCTGTATGTAAACCTTAAATTTAATCGGAATTACCAGACAAATCGTTATTATAACCCACATAACATAATGCCAGCTACTGCTGAAATATTTTTTTGTAATTTTTTCGCTCAACGCTAAAATTACGGCAAAAACAGACACCATCCCCGAAATCAAAACCAATGTATCAAAAATATTTCTTAACACAGAAATTACCCCCTGCCGTCAAAAATAGACTTAAGCTGACGGATATCCTCCTCGGTCAAATCATTCTCCTCAAAAAGCGCGGCGGCAAAATCCGTCACAGAATTGTTGAAAAGGCTTTTGATAAGATTTTTTGCCTGAGCCTTTTTATAATCCTTAGCAGAAATTAACGGAAAGTAATAATAACTGCTTCCTTTCTTCTCGCAAGCTATAGCACCTTTTTGCACCAAACGGCTTAAAAAGGTCGCAACAGTTGTGCGCTTCCAATTTTTTTCTTCCACCGCTTTGTTAATAACCTGAGAGCTTATAGGAACATCGCTTTCCCATAATATCTTCATAATCTCCAGCTCCGAACTGCCAATAGTTATGTTTTCCTTAGACATAAAATCGCCTCCCGAAATTTTTGGTATACCTTGTCTACAGATGTAGTCTACATTTATATTCTACAACAGTAGACAAGATTTGTCAAGTCTTTTTTTGAAAAAAATAAAAATATTTGTATTTTATAAAAATATAAAGAAACGACACACAGGTCTTTCCTCCGGGGATACCTGTGTGTCGTTTAAAAATCGTTTTACTCTCAGTTTAATTCTTCAATTGATATTGAGGGGACAGCTATTCCTTCGTCAACGGGGACAATTTCAACTTGCAGCCCGGAGGGTACAGGGGGTTCAGGTGTGGAAATCTGAGGAACCGCCCCGACATTTTCTGTTCCGCCCTTTATGGCAACGCCGTTGCTTTTGCCCGCATTAATAAGATTGCATCCCGATACGTTTACGGTACTGTTAACCACATCACTGCGAAGGATGATTGCACATTCGCCCAGACCCGATTTGTTATATACAATATTCATATCCTTTAAAGTAACATTGTTTACTCTTATATCAAAGGAGCCGTTTATATACGTGGTTTTTTTATCAATACCCTTCATTGTTAAAGGTTTATCTATTTTGACATCATCATTATAGCTGGTATCAAAAAGTAAAACCGTTCCGCCCGGGCTGACTGCCTTTACTGCAGACTCAATATCCGAAAACGCATTCTTACCCTTTATATATCGCTTACCTTCAAAGACTACCTCTTCTCCCGCTTTTACGCCGCTGATAGAAGGTCTGACTACAACTGTGGTTGTATCTTCAGCAAGGGGTAAGGTTGGAATAACAGGTGTATTAGGCGTAGTCGGCGCACTCGGAGTCGTAGGTGCGCTCGGCTCACTCGGAGTCGTAGGTGCGCTCGGCTCGCTCGGAGTCGTAGGTGCGCTCGGCGCACTTGGTGTCGTAGGTGCGTTCGGCTCACTCGGAGTCGTAGGTGCGTTCAGCTCACTCGGAGTCGTAGGTGCGCTCGGCACACTCGGAGTCGTAGGCGCGCTCGGCTCACTCGGAGTCGTAGGTGCGTTCGGCTCGCTCGGAGTCGTAGGTGCGTTCGGCTCGCTCGGAGTCGTAGGTGCGCTCGGCTCGCTCGGAGTCGTAGGTGCGCTCGGCTCACCCGGAGTCATAAATACATTC
>JAZSKI010000045.1:0-23883 GCA_045534775.1 Clostridia bacterium
TTCATCATATCTACCGTCCGTTTGATGGTATTTACGTATACCATGGCGTTTTTCACCATCTGCTTTCTGAGAGTCTCTTCTTTATGGGCAGCATCATACAAAACCTCTTTCGCATATTTTATTGCCCGCTCTTCGTCATAGCCCTTTTTATGTATAATGTCCATCATTTCAAGCTGTAGCTCCGCTGACCCCGCCTTCGATATTTCGTACGCCGTTTTTTCGCTTATATTATACTTCAAAAGCCTGTCCTTTACTTCCTCCTTCAACGTCGTAAGAATCAGCTTCTTTTCAAGAGCTTCGCGGTCTATTCCCGTTTTTGCGGAAAATTCCTTTTTGGTGAAGCCATGTCTTTGAATTATCTTTAAATATCCCTCCGCCTCCTCCAGATAAGTTATGGGACTTCGGTGAGTATTTTCCATAATGGCATAGGTCGCCGCCGCTTCCTCCTTCATATTCCTCACTATGGCAGGTATTTTGTTATATCCCGCCATACGCGCCGCACGCACCCTCCTTTCGCCTGCAACCAACTCATATATTCCATCTTTTTTTCTGACGGTTACAGGCTGAAGCATGCCGTAATTCTTTATGGAACGGCTGAGCATCAAAAGCTCTCTGCCGTCAAAATTCCTCCGCGGCTGGTCAGAATTTACCCTTATGCTGTCAATATCAATGTACACTATCCGCAGACCCTTCACCGTATTCATCATAAAAATCAGCTTCCCTTCTTTGGTTTCTATATAATAATTTTACCATATATTTCCAAAAAAGGGAAGGGGTTTTCATCTAAATATTTTTACATTTTTTTACATTTACTGCCCTTTTTGGGCAGTCTGCTTTTGTTGATAGACTAAAAATTTAAACAGAGATAATTTTTGAAAGGTCGATAAGCTCATTCTCTATTCTTTTTTCCATTTGAAGTGCGTCTAAAATATCTATATCCTCTACCTTTGAATTTCTCAGGCAAACAACTCTGTTGCCGTTACCGTCAAGAAGACATTTTACTGCATGAGCACCCATTCGGCTTGCTGCAATCCTGTCCTTATAGGTAGGCTTGCCACCTCTTTGAATGTGACCTAAAACCGTCAGTCTGGCATCCAGCTCTATGCCGTATTTTGCTTTGGTAACCGCAACCGCTTCATCCATAATTTTATTTGTAGATTTTCCTATGGTCTTTGCAACACCCTCCGACACTACTACGAGAAAATGCTTCTTATCGTCATATTTTTTGGCAATAACGCTCGCAATATCTCTGTCGACATCAAACGCCTGTTCCGCAATAAGTACCACATCAGCTCCGCAGGCTATTGCCACTTCTACAGCGAGGTAACCTGCCCTGTTTCCCATCACCTCGACAAAGGAGCAACGGTTATGGGAACGCATTGTATCATTAATTTTATCCAGACAGTCGATAACCGTATTAAGAGCTGTATCATAACCGATTGTATATTCAGTACAGGAAATATCGTTGTCTATGGTCGCCGGGATCCCTACGGTGGGGAACCCGTGAAGGCTCAGGTCACGCGCACCTCTGAAGGAGCCGTCACCGCCGATTACGATAAGGCCCTCTATTCCCAAAGCTCCGGCCTCTTCAATACCTTTTTTCACATATTCCTCTTCTTTAAATTCATGGCATCTTGCACTACCTAAAATCGTACCGCCTCTGTTTATCAGTTCGTCTATACTGTAGTTTGTCAAATCACGGACATCTCTTTCCAAAAGCCCTTTATATCCGTGTTTTATTCCGGCGACCTCCAGATTGTTATATTTTGCCGCCTTAATTACTGCCGCGATTGCCGAATTCATACCGGGGGCATCGCCGCCGCTTGTCAGTATTCCGATTTTTTTCATCTGTACAGCCCTCTACTCTCTGTCTAAAATCAAATTATGTGCCTCTTCTATCTCTGTCTCCGGCACTAAAATCTCATAAGTCTTGACCTCTCCGTCACCGGATACGGTTTTAAGCTTCGTCAGTATTCCGTTTTCTTCAAGCAGCTCCGTCAGCTCATATGCCAACTCACTACTTTGAGAGATATATACTACAGTCCACATTATTTTTCCGCCTTTCACTTCCTTTTAAAATTTATACAATATTCAAATATAATCAAAATCAAAGCTACTATACATATATTATATTATTTAAAAACAAAAAAATCAATTCCTCTGCAATATAAATTTTCGCAATATTATATTATAAATATGTGAATTTTTAACAATTTATTCATTGAAATATTTATAAACCTGCTCTGCCGCCTTGACGGTCATTCCTTCTACCGCAGAAAGCTCGGTCAAATCCGCTTCGCTGATTTTTTTTACACTGCCGAAGGCTCTCAGAAGTGCTCTTTTTCTAACTGCTCCTATGCCTTCAATTTCATCAAGCTCGGACCTTGACATATCCTTTGTGTTTAATTTTCTGTGGAAGGTTATTGCTACCCTGTGTACCTCGTCCTGAATTTCGCAGACAAGACGGAAGGCTTCGGGAGATAAATTTATAATCTCCCCGTCAGAGGTTACCATAGCACGGGTCTTATGATGTGCATCCTTCACCATACCGAACACCGGAATGTCCGAATTGACGCTTTCAAGCGCTTCTTCTATGGCGGCGGCGTGACCCACTCCGCCATCGGCGAAAATTACCGTTGGCAGGTCTGAGAATTTTTCATCAGTCCCGGCACGTTTCATTCTCCTTATAACAACCTCTTTTGTGGATGCGTAGTCGTCTATATTATCTACGGTTTTTATTTTAAAATACCTGTACATACTCTTTTCCGGTATTCCGTTTTGGCACACTACCATAGCGGCTACCGAATTACTGCCTGCAGTGTTGGATATGTCAAAGGCTTCTATACGAAGGGGCAGCTCTGCAAGGTTCAGCTGTTCTTTAAGCTGCTCAAGTGCCAGGTGGGACTGCTTTGATTTTTCAAGCTTCACCTTGGCGAATTCATCGGTTTCCTGTTTCGCATTTTTAAGTGACAGTTTTATTAAATCGGCGCCGTAGCCCTTTTGAGGGACCTTAAGATTTATTCTCCGCCCCGCCTTCTCACTCAACCATTGCATAAGGGTATCGCTTCCTTCGGGGAGGACGCTTACCAGAATATCCTCCGGTATAAATTCATTATCAAAATAATACTGTACCAAAAAGGTGGAAAGTACTTCGTTTGCCGTCTCTCCCAGAGCAAAATCCACCCACATACTGCTTCTGCCCAGCATTTTTCCGTTTCTTACATTAAATATCTGAATATTCGCTACTCCGTCTTCGGCTATGATGCCCATTACGTCTTTATCGCCGCCACCCGGAACAGTAATGCTTTGTTTTTCTCTCAACGCCTCAAGGCCGCGGATTTCATCACGAAGCTGTGCCGCTTTTTCAAACTCCGTATTTTCGGCAAAATGTATCATTTCGCCTTTAAGCTCCTTTATTATCGAAGCGGTTTTTCCTTCCAGCACACATTCAATTCGCTCAAAAATCTTTCTGTATTCTTCGGCGCTTACCTTACCGCTACACGGGGCGTTACACATATTTATATGATAATTAAGACAAGGGCGTTCCTTTCCTATATCCCGCGGAAATACCTTGCGGCAGGCAGGAGTTTTAAACAATTTCCGTATAACCTCCAGGGTTTCGCCCGCAACTCCCGCCGTATAGGGTCCGAAATATTTCGCTCCGTCTTTTGTGATTTTTCTCGCCAGCATAATTTTCGGATATTCATCGGCTGTTATTTTTATATACGGATATTGTTTGCTGTCTTTAAGTAAAATATTATAATAGGGTTTATATTTTTTTATAAGATTGCATTCCAGAACCAGGGCTTCCATTTCCGTATCGGTGACAATATATTCAAAATCCGCTATGTTTTCCACCATAGCTCCAACCTTACCCGTATGTCCCGATTTTTTGAAATACTGACGGACACGGTTCTTTAAAACCTTGGATTTACCTACATAAATTACTTCACCTGATACAGATTTCATTATATAAACTCCCGGTAAAACCGGAAGGGTCTTAAGCTTTGCCTGAATATCTGACATAATTCCTCCTGTAAAAAAAGAGCCTGCCACTTCTGTGCAAGCTCCCAAATACATATTGTTCCTTCTGAAAATAGGTTCTTACCGCCTAAGCGTTCAACTATTCTGCAAAATTCGATGTTACCAAATCTATCAAGCAGTCAACAGCCTCTTTTTCATCGGGACCGTTTGCTACAATAGTAATGCCTGTTCCTTTAGTAATTCCCAATGACAAAACACCCAGCAAGCTCTTGGCATTGACTTTACGTTCGTCCTTTTCTACCCAAACACCTGCCTCAAAGGTATTCGCTCTCTGAATAAAAAATGTCGCCGGTCTGGCATGTAAGCCAACTTGATTTTGGACAACTATTTCTCTGGAATACATTATTTCTCGCTCCTTCAATTACTGTTATTACAATTATTTCGCCAATCGTTTCGTAAAAATTAATAAACTATTAACTATATTATATATAACTTTTCACAATTAGTCAACACATTTTTTACTTTTCGTACAAAATATTTAAAAATTTATATATATATTTACTAAATTTTATTTATTTATACTATAAAAAATCAAATCGTCTATAATCCTGTCCGAAATACATATCGAAAAGTGCTTTTGCGCACCGTAAAAATGAAAATTTGAATTAACCTCGCAGACCTTAAACCCATCCTCGTCTTCAAGGAGGTCAACACCTGCAAAATCCGCCCCTACAGCCTTTGCGGCAAGGACTGCCAACGCCTTTTCTTCCTCAGAAATTATGTATTTCTCAGTTCTTCCGCCATTTTCCACGTTTGACCTGAAATCCTTGTCATTAACTCTTTTTACCGCACCTACAGCTTCTCCTGCAGATACGATAACCCTTATATCAAAGCCCTTGGATTTTGCGATAAACCGCTGAAATACATAAGGCTTTGCGCCGAGCTTCTCTGTCAGCTCAAACAGCTCTTCTTCACCTCTTACCATATAAACCTGTTTTCCGAAGGACCCGAAACATTCCTTCACTATCAGCGGATAACCCAAATTCTCTGCCGCCTCCCGACAGATTTTCCTGTCCGTATTTCCGTAATATATTTTCGGTGGTATAACGGTTTCGGGAATCGGCACATTAAATTTCTCCAGCCGGATATAAGTGAGAGCCTTATCATCACAAAGCCTTATACATTCGCTGTTGTTGAAAAGCCTTATTCCGCGGTTTTCAAGCTTCTGCGCCGCATATATATCTTTATCTGTAAACAGTGCAAAAAAGGGGGTATCCTCCCTTTTTAAAGCCCCGTATACCGTTACCTCCTCCGGGACATAGCCTGCTCTTTTAATGCTTTCCTTATAACTGTCCCGTTGCCTTTTAAAGCTGTCGCCCGTCAAGGTCTCATTATAAATAATCCAAATCTTCTCCACGTCACTCACCAACCACGCATCTGCCGTTAACAAACACCAGCTCCGCCCTTGTCATATAATCAAAGGGATGACCGCTGAAAACAGCAATATCTGCATCCTTACCCGCCTCCAGCGAGCCTACTCTGTCGCCTATACCGCAATACATAGCCGGATAAATTGTTATGGCACGAAGTGCCTCCAATCTGCTCATACCGCCTTTAACAGCAAGTGCCGCAGACATTGTAAGATATTTACACGGGATTTCGGGGTGGTCTGAAATAATAGCCGGTTTCAGTCCCGCAAGCTCCAGTATACCCGCCGCCTCCGGCTCCATATTACGAAGCTCGGGCTTTGAACGGTCAAGCATATTTGGTCCTATCAGCACAGGGTATCCCTCTTTTGCTATCCGTTCTGCGGCAAGATGTGCTTCCGTTGCGTGTTCTAAGGTAATATTTATATTAAATTCCTTTGCTATTCTTATAGCCGTAAATATATCATCCAACCTGTGTGCGTGGATTTTCATAGGTACTTCCTTTTTCAGAACAGAAAGCAGGGCTTCTGATTTCATATCGAAATCAGGCTTATCATTTTCTTCGCTGTCTTCCTCGTACTCTTCCAGCATACGTTTATATTCCGTAGCTTTGATAAGCGCCTCTCTCATCATAGCGGCCGCGCCCATTCTCGTAACAGGCGCCTGATTTTTTTCGTTATATACGGTTTTGGGATTCTCCCCCAACGCCCCTTTAACGGCAACATTTTCTTTAATCACCATATCATCAACGCAAATACCGTACATTTTCACCGCCGCAAAGCTACCGCCCAGCACATTGGCACTACCCGGTCCTGTTACCGAAGTGGTAACTCCTGCACGAAGTCCCTCTTCAAAGCTTTTGTCAAGAGGATTTATGGCATCTATTGCCCGTAGCTGAGGCGTTATGGGGTCCGTATCCTCGTTGCCGTCAGAGCCTTCAAAGCCCAAGCTATCCTCCCACATTCCTATGTGGCTATGGCCGTCAACTATACCCGGCATCACAAATTTCCCGGAAACATCATAGACCTTTTCAAATTCCGAATCGGCGGCCTTCAGGAATTTCATATTGCCTACCTCTTTGATTTTTTCACCGTCTGTTATAATATATCCCTTTTCATATATTTCGCCTGTCATAGTATATACACAGCCGTTTTTAATTAATATCATTCGAAAATTCCTCCGAAAAATTACTTTCTTATGATTTTTGCCGCACGAAGTGCTTTTATTACTATAAACGCAATAGCAAAATCCACGCAGTGATGGATTGCCGTTCCCGCAAAAGTAATCAACATAAAAAAGCCCACCGAATACTCGTTCGTAGCAACCATTCCGCATTTATATCCTATGTAAACCACTATCAGCTCTGCTACCGCGTGGAGCAGCATAGTGATAACTACGGTCAGCGCAATATTATGCTTGCGGAGTATCATATATGCACCTGCCACCGCAAAAATTACGTGAGTTGCCGCACGCAAAGCTACAATGGGAGCTGAAGTTATAAAAAATCCGATTGCCGAGCAAATTCCTACTAAAACTGCTACAAGAGGACTGATAAACATAGCAATTATTGTCGGCACGTGAGCCGCTATGGTTGCCGTATAGGGTCCCATTACCACTCTCAAGGGAGTGAAAATTATAGGAATTACAATAGTTAGTGCCGTGAGCAATGCAGTCATTACCATATCCTTTGTTTTAAATCTGTTCATTATGACTTCCCCTTCCGATTTTACATTTATTTATATTATACTACAAGCTTTTTCAAAAATCAATATAACAAACTAATAAAAATTTTAGGTTTCCACCCGACTTTTTAGTGATTTTATTTCACCGCTTTCGACTATAAAAACCTGTGTTTTGCTTTGCTATAATACCTGTGGATAATGTGTATAAGTCTGTTGATAACCTTAAATCAACGGGTTTTTCAAATTAACATAATTTTAAACAGTTAACTTTTTTGGATTATGTTAACCATTTTACTTTTATTGTAAATTGTATATCCCCTTGTATTTCTGTTAAAATTTTTGTGGATAATGTGCATAACCTTGTGAATAACCCATTTTCAGGAGCTTGTACTGCGGAAATCCCTGTGGATAACCAAAAAAATTCTGCCAATTACTAACATTGTTAAAAATACAACTGCCTGCTTTTACCAATACATTTTTTTACAATTTATTAAATTTATAATAAAAATTCATAAATTTTTATAAAAAATCTCTTAAAACCGACCTCGCAGTTTTAAGAGATTTAAAATTATTTATTACCTTTAAGCCATGGGGGTATTTCAAAGCCATCTTTGGCATCCTCATCCTCAGCAGGTGTGGAATACGCCGGTACATCGTTATAAGGGTTTGTGAAATTTGGTGTGCCCGATGCTTTGTTTGCACGGTCATGCAGAAATTTTTCCAGAAGTTCAGGATATGTAGAGCCTTGTTTTGGTTGCGGCTCCGATACCGGCTGGATTTTGGGTTCAGGCATACTCGCTTTTTTCTTAACGGCACTGCCGTCATCAAAGCCTGTAGCAATAATGGTAACTATAAGCTCATCATCTAAGCTTTCGTCTGTTGCAATACCGTAGATGAACTTCGCATCCTCATCAATGCAGTTCTGTACAATTTCTGCCACCTCGGCTGTATCAAAGAGGCTCAGCTCTTTACCGCCGGTAATATTAAGGAGTACTCCCTTTGCACCGTCAATAGTAGTTTCAAGAAGCGGGCTGTTCATAGCAATTTTAACAGCAGTTTCAGCCTTGTCGTCACCCTTTGCACGACCTATGCCCATGTGAGCGAGCCCGCCGTCACGCATAACCGTTGTAACGTCGGCAAAGTCAAGGTTAATGCTGTCACCGTCGCCTTCGTATCTGATAACCTCGGATATACCCTGTATACCCTGTCTTAAAATATCATCAGCCATCTTAAAGGCATCTTTAACCGTAGTTTTCTTGTCGGCTATCATCAGGAGTCTGTCGTTGGGGATAATAACAAGGGTATCAACGTTTTCACGAAGCTCGGCAATACCTGCCTCTGCCTGTTTGGTTCTTATTCTGCCTTCAATGGTAAAGGGTTTTGTAACGATACCTATAGTAAGAATTCCCATTTCCTTTGCGATTGCCGCAACAACAGGAGCCGCACCTGTACCTGTGCCGCCGCCCATACCTGCGGTTACAAATACCAGATCAGCACCTCTGATTGCCTGTGCGATTTCCTCGCGGCTTTCTTCGGCAGCTTTTCTTCCGATTTCAGGTTTTGCGCCTGCGCCGAGACCTTTTGTTAATTTTTCGCCTAACTGTATAATCTGTGTTGCCTTTGAGTGCTTAAGCACCTGATAGTCAGTATTTACAGCGATAAAATCAATATCCTTGAGTCCATATTCTACCATTCTGTTAACGGCGTTATTACCGCCGCCGCCTACTCCGACTACCTTCATTACCGCCAAATTGCCGTTTGCCTTCTCAAGTTCCATCATAACTTCTTTTCCTCCTTAATATTTTCAATTACCGATTGCAGAATATTTACAAACGGTCTGTTTTTACTCTGTTTTCTCCTCGTTTCCTCTGTTGCGTTTTCTTGACGCAAAGAAAAGTCTTCTGATTATGGCAAAATTATTGAATATCCGTGTGCCGAACACAATAATCGCCGCCATACTTATGTCTACATCCATAAGCTGACCTATATAAGCAAGCACTGCCGCCATTATAGCATTTGAAAAAAATCCTGTAATAAATATTTTACTGTCAAAGGTTTTTTGCAGGTGCGCAAGCAAGGCTCCAATCCCCGAATCAAGTGCCGCAAGTATTGCTATTGCAAAAAATTTTGAATATGCGGCAGGGATTACGAAATTGCTGGCAAGTCCGCAAAGCACACCTATAGCAAGTCCCAAAACAACCCACATACTTGTCCATCTCCATTCCTATTGCTCTTCTTTTGCCTTTACGGGCGTGACATAATTAAAATTAACCGTTCCGCTGTAAGCTTTCATTTCTATTCTGTCAAGTTTATCTATGGTTACGCCGATTTTAACCGATCGCAGCTCGCTTACGATACCGCCTGTCATATTAAGAGCATTTTCCAAGGTATCGGGATTTCCTATCGCTTTTACCACAAAGGGTGTTCCGCTTCGTGTATTATTAACCAACAGCACAGGTCCTACGCAACGTATGGCTGTCGTGGATATAATTCTCTCGTCGTTAATGGTTATTGCCTCAGCACCCGCCGCCAACAGTTCATTAACTACAGCTCTGACATCGCTGTCATGAATTATAAAGGTTTCGGGAGATGTTACGTTGCCCGTTATCTTTGCATCCTCCAGGGTTACCGATACGCCGGGTCCGTAAACATTTGTAAGTCCTGCCAAATTCTCTGCCCGTTGTAAATCCGCTTCCATACCTTTATATGCAGAACCGGTTTGTTCTATTGATTCACGGTAATTATCAATAGTTGTTTGCATCTGTTTTATCTGTTCCTGCAACGCGCCCGTTTTTTCCTTCTCAGATGCCAGCATCTTCTGCAAGTCCTCTGTTCGGGCATTGTTACTGCTGCTTGGTCTTGACCGCACGCTGTTAAACTGCACCGACATGGCAAAACCAAGTATTGCACACATGACCAAAATTGAAATTTGTTTGGCAAATTTATTTTTGTCCACTTTTTTCCCTTTCCTTTACTCAATTTTATATACCACCCGCGTGGGATTTCTTACATCAAAGGTACCTATAGTCACATTGGGATTGCTTTCAAGCGATGCCTTAAGTGCGGAGATTTTATATTCAGCTTCATCGCCGCCACCGCATTTAACCTTGATTCCTCCCGATAAATAAGCTGTGACCTCGCCTTCTTCAATAAGTAACCTTTCGCAGTCTGAAAGTAAATTTTTCTTTTCAAAAATTTCTCTATATAATAATATTATATCAAATTTCTGAGATTCGTCAATAGTTATTTTTTCACCAACAGGTTTTTTTTCGAATTTTATACCCTGTATTATGGGGAAATTACTTGCATTTTCGTTAATTTCTAAAATTTTTAAATTTTTATCAACGCTGACATATCCGTCTGCTGTTTCAAAGGTTACGAGGATGCTTCCTTCCACTATTTCGATATTTATTTTGTTGGGGAATTTGTATTTTATATCAGCCCGGGACACATAAGGTATTTTTTCAATTTTCTCGCAGGTTTTTTTATAATTTATTTTCAAAAGGTTATCTCCCTGTGATAATTCCGAAGCTGTCATTATAAGCGACGCATCCACCTTTGCGTTACCCGTAACAAAAATATCCGTTACCTGAAGAGCCGGTGTGTGGAACATAATCCCGTAAAGTGCCCCCAGCACAATCAGAAATTTTATAAAGAATAAAATCGGATTTTTTCTTTTACCTTTACGGTAATTTTTTCTCCTTTTAGGGCTTGTCCTTTTTTTTGCTGCCATTTCCCCGCCTCCTCGCCTGAGCATAGGAGCGGTTACGCTCCCATGCACTTATTCACGTCTGATGTTTCCGCCGATAAGTCTGATTTTTTCTTCAAATCTGCTGTAGCCTCTGTCGATATAGCAGACATTATCCAAAACCGTTTCGCCCTCTGCCGCAAGTGCCGCCGTCACAAGTGCCGCACCGCCTCTTAAATCCGGGGCTTTCACCTCAGCACCGTGCAGTCTGCCGCCTTTTATTATTGCTACATTTCCTCTTGTTATAATATCAGCACCCATTTTAACAAGCTCAGGTACTGTATTAAATCTGTTTTCAAAAATATTTTCCGCTATTTCTCCCGTTCCCTCTATAGTTGTCATCACTGCCATAAGCTGTGACTGAGCATCGGTGGGAAATCCCGGATAGGGTTTTGTTTCTACCCTTTTCGGCATTTTAAGTCCGTTTTTGCAGTTTATGTATAATTGGCTGTTATGTTGAGTTATTTCCGCACCGCAGTCTGAAAGCAGAGAAATAACGCTTTTAAGATGCGAAGCTTCAACCTTATCAATCAGCAATCTGCCTCTGTTTGCCGCCGCTATCATCATAAATGTTGCGGCTTCAATTCTGTCGGGAATCACGCTTCTGTGTACAGGATGAAGAAACTCTGTCGGTTCAACGGTAATAATCTTTGTGCCTGCACCGCTGATTTTCGCACCCATACTGTTAAGAAAATTTTGTAAATCCTCTATTTCAGGCTCGCAAGCGGCGTTGATTATTTTTGTAGGTTCTTTCATACGGCTTGCAAGCATCATTATGTTTTCCGTAGCACCCACCGAAGGAAAATCCAGTATCACACTGCCGCCCTTATATTTTTCCAGTCTGCAACGCATATAGCTTCCTTCCTCATCAATCACAACGCCCAGTCTGCGAAAAGCATCCAGATGAATATTGATGGGTCTTGCTCCTATTTCGCAGCCGCCGGGATAGCTGCACCCTGCTTCGCCTTCTCTTGCCAGCACAGCTCCCATAAAGATTACGGAGGAACGCATTTTATTCATAAACTGAGGCGGTACCATCACGCTGCTCAGATTTGCCGAATTTACCGCCACCTTTTCTCCTCCGGCAGTTACGGTGCAGCCTAAGCTTTTCAGAATTTCAAGAGTTAAGCTTACGTCTTTAATTTCAGGGCAATTATCAATTACGCTTTCGCCTCCGGTTATGACCGTTGCCGCAAGTATCGGTAGTATGGCGTTTTTTGCGCCGCTGATTTTTACCTCGCCCGAAATCTCCTTCCCTCCGCTTATAACATACCTGTTCATTTATTTTTATCGCACCTCCATACAATTTTCGGATAACCTTAAAAGCTACCCCCTATTATAATATGTGAGGTTCGGTAAAAGTGTTAATGCGGCTTTGTTAATTTAACTATTTCATTATAAATGGTATCTGCCGCATCAGCTTTGCCCATTTTCAACGCATTGCTCTGCATAGCCGTCAATTTATCTTTATCCGAAGTCAGGTCTTTCAGAGTCTTTTCCAAAAGCTTCGGTGACAGGTCGTTTTCATTTATAATAACCGCCGCACCGTTTTTCTCCAATGCGCGGGCATTATATTCCTGATGGTTATGTGTTACATAAGGCGAGGGAATAAGCACCGCCGCCCTGCCCTTCACACAAATTTCGCCGAGAGTTATTGCCCCTGAACGTGACACTACAATATCAGCACCACTCATAGCTTCGTCCATATTATATATATACGGCATAATTCTTACGGTTTCCGGAATATCGGTGTTTTTAAGGGTTTCCATTATCTCATCATAATATCTTTTTCCCGTACCCCAGATTATTTCCATACTGTCGTCCAAATTGCCTACCATATTTGCCATGGTATCGTTAATTTTTTTAGCACCGAGACTTCCTCCGAAAACCAAAACCGTCGGTTTTGTAAGACCCAGTCTTTTCCTGCCTTCCTCATAGCTAACCTCTAAAATATTGTCACGGAGAGGATTGCCGCACATTACTATTTTATCTTTTTTATCAAAATATTTTATACTGTCCTCAAAGCTTACGCAAATCCTGTCAACCATTTTGCTCAGAATTTTTGTCGTAAGTCCCGGGAAAGCGTTTTGTTCGTGAATCAAAGTCGGGATTTTCATCTGCGCCGCCGAAAATACCGCAGGTCCGCTGACGTAGCCTCCACAGCCTATCACTATATCAGGCTTGAAGTCTTTGATGATTTTTCTTGTATCCGAAATTCCTTTTATCGCCTGCCAGACGGTTTTAATATTCTTATATGACAGGCTTCTTTTAAATCCGGAAACCTTTATCCCTTCTATCTGAAAGCCCTCCTTCGGCACAAGCTCAAATTCCATTCCTTTTTCGTTGCCGATAAAAAGAACCTCGCCGCCGTTTTTGACAATTTTTTTTGCTATTGCCACCGCAGGATTTATATGTCCCGCCGTGCCTCCCGCCGCCAGAATTGCACGCATCTAAGCCCCTCCTATTTCATATTGTTTACCGATTTTATGTTCCCGGATTTGCCTTGTCTCGAAACATTCAGGACAATTCCCATACTCGCCATGGTAAAGATAAGAGACGTACCGCCCGCACTAAAGAAAGGTAGCGGCATTCCCGTAACAGGCATCAGTGATGTCACAACCGCTATATTTATGGCAACCTGTACAAATATCAGAGCGCCTATTCCTACGGAAATAAGGCTTCCCAGCTTGTCGGGTGCTTCCATTGCGATTTTAATACATCTCGCAAGAAGCAGGAAAAACAGCGCCAATACGAATATTGCGCCTATAAATCCCAATTCCTCGCAAATTATGGCAAATATAAAGTCGTTATAGGGTTCCGGTATATTAAGTGCTTTTTGTACACTTCTGCCGAGTCCTTTTCCGAAAAGGCCGCCCGAGCCTACGGCATACAGCGACTGTATTGCCTGCCAGCCTGACCCTGTCGGGTCGCTGAAGGGGTCCAAAAATCCGAATATACGCTGTCTGCTGTATTCACTTGAGAAGGCTAAGGCGATAACACCCAAAACTCCTACAGGTACCAGCATTATAAGATATTTCAGATTGGCTCCTGCCACAACTACTATTATAAAACACACAAGTGCTATAAGAATAGTGGCACTCTTATGAGGTTGCAAAAGCAGAGGTACTGCTATTGCAAGTATCAGCCAGGCATATTTCAGCCAGCTTGTTTTAAAACCCTTAAGCTGTTTAGGCTTTTGATTGGCACATACCGCAGAAAACAGCAGTACCCACGCTATCTTAGCAAGCTCCGAAGGCTGAAACCCAAAGCTTTCCGTTCCGAGCCAACGTCTTGCGCCGTTATATTCCTGTCCTATAAATGCCGTAATCAGCACCATAAACCATATTATAAACACAGCAGGCACGAGAACCTTCGGCGCTGTATAAATATGATAATCCACCTTTGATACACACAGCATACATATAAATCCCACCGCCGCTACCAAAATCTGTTTACGGGTGATTACCATACTGTCTTCCCATTTGTATAACGCTGTTACAGAGCTGGCACTTGCTACCATTATAAGCCCGAATAAAAGCATTATTAAAATAAGAGCTATCATTTCCACGTCCAGAGTTCCCTTATAGGCAAAGGACGAAATTATCTGACCCACAAGGGTTTTACGCTTTTTTCGTTGCTTTGTTGCCATAACCCACACTCCCTTATATCAGTTTTACGCCAAATAGGCAATTATACAGGCTATAAGCGTTACTGCCGAAAAAATCAGCACTATTTTATTTTCACTCCAGCCGCACATCTCAAAATGATGATGAACAGGACTCATTTTAAATACTCTTTTACCTGTCAATTTAAAGGACGTCACCTGAATAATTACGGAAAGTGTTTCCAATATATAAACTATCCCCGCAATTACGAGATAAAGCACCAGACCGCTTTCAACAGCAAGTGCCGCAACCGCGCCTCCTAAAAACAGAGACCCCGTATCGCCCATAAATATTTTTGCAGGGTGCTTGTTGTAAAGCAAAAAACCGAAAAGTGCCGCCGCACACGCCGCCCCAAAGGTCGCCGTAGCTTCGTTATCCATCCTCAGTGCCGCCACCGTGAAAAATAAAAGCACCACTATGGTAACCGAGGATGCCAGCCCGTCAATTCCATCTGTCAGATTAACAGCGTTGACAGTACCTATTATTACCAACACACTTAAGGGCAGATACCACAGCCCTATATCGAAATTAATATCCGTAAAAGGGATTTTCAGCGTTGTAGCCATTAACCCTCTTGAATAAAGAAGATACACAAAAATTACAGCTGCCACTATCTGCATTATAAGCTTTTGAATTTCCGTCAGTCCCAGGTTACGTTTTTTAACTACCTTTATGTAATCGTCCACGAACCCTACGATACCGAAGGCGAGTGCCAGATAAAGAAGCATTATCCCTTTAAAGGAGCTTCCTACGGTACCTACAACAGCAACTGCCGCACCAATTATAAATATAACTCCGCCCATAGTAGGCGTTCCTGATTTTTTATTGTGCCAGGACGGTCCTTCTTCGCGAATTTCCTGTCCGAATTTCAGTCTGTGGAGCATTGGTATTGCTATAGGTGCCAAAACCACCGCAACCAAAAATGCAATAACTGCCGCTGTAGCATAAGTCATTTTTTCTATCTCCTCTGTAATGCGTATTCTTTTACTATATCCTCTTCGCAGAAGGGCATTTTACCCTCCTTCATAATCTGATAGGTTTCGTGTCCCTTCCCCGCCAATATGACCATATCCTGTTCTTTTGCCATATCAAGCGCAAAAATTATTGCCTCTTTCCTGTCTAAAATACATTCATGGGGAATGGTTACTCCTTCAATCACCTGTGCGGCAATATCCGCCGGGTCTTCACTTGCAGGATTATCACTGGTGATAACGGCAAAATCCGCATACTCGCTGACCACCTTCCCCATTTCGGGGCGTTTCAGTTTGTCACGGTCGCCCGGCGCGCCGAATACGACTATTATCCTGCCGCCGCAATATTCTTTCACCGCCAGCAACATATTATAAAGTCCGTCGGGGGTATGTGCGAAATCTATCATAACTCTGTATGGCAGATTGACATTTACATTCTGCATCCTGCCCTTTGCACCCATTGCTATGGTGAGTCCGTTCTGTATTATTTCTTCAGACACGCCCAACTTCAGGCAGGCTACCGCCGCCGCCGCTGTATTATAAACCGAAAATCTGCCGGGCAGTCTGGATTTTATTGTCATACCGCCTATATCGTATATTATTCCTTTATCGCTGAATCTAACGTTTTCTACGTGATAATCGGAGGCTTCGTCTATTGAATAGGTAACCTTTTTTGCTACCTTTTCAGCAATCCTTCTGCCATAACCGTCATCAACATTTATAACGGAAATTTCCGACATCTCAAAAAGCTTTGCTTTTATTGCCATATAGTTTTCCATTGTGCCGTGTAAATCCAGATGATCGTGGGTTAAATTCGTAAAAATACCTACGTTGAATTTTATTCCGTAGACACGCATCAATTCAATAGCGTGGGAGGATACCTCCATAATACAATATTTCACTCCCGCCTCTACCATCTGTGCAAATATTTTATGAAGATCGCAGGCTTCAGGCGTTGTAAATTCCGCCGGCTGAGCCTCATCACCTATCACAATGCTGTTGGTTCCTATAAGTCCGGTTTTTTCCCCTTTTAAGCGGAGTATGGTATTTATAAGATGGGTTACGGTTGTTTTTCCGTTAGTCCCCGTTGCCCCTATTATTATCATTTTTTCGGAAGGTTTACCGAAAAGAATATGGCTTGCCTGTGCCATAAATTTTCGTGAATTTTCCACTCTTACCACAGGAACTCCTTTTAAATCCACATCTTCTGTCACCACTACCGCCGCCGCACCCTGCGTAACAGCCTGAGTGATATACTTATGCCCGTCTGACTTAAAGCCTTTTATGCAAATAAACATATATCCGGGTTTGATTTTGCGTGAATTATTCGTGATTCCGGTAATTTCGGCATTACCGCCGCTTATGGAAATATATTCTGTTTCTTTCAGAATATCACTGAGTCTCATCCGCCTGTTCTCCTCCTGCCTTATCCGTATATATAACTACTGTCGCACCCTGCGTAACAACGCTGTCCGCAAGCGGTTCCTGTCTTGTTACTATCATTTTCTCATCCGAGCTTTTTCCTCTTATTTTTATAAGCAGACCTGCATCTGTTATAATTTTATTGGCTTCCTCCAGGCTTTTTCCCACAACAGACGGCATCTTAACAACGGGGGCATCACCCTCCGCACCGGTATAGAGAATTATTGTAGAATTATTCCTTACCTTACTGCCTGCCTCAGGCTCCTGGGAAAGCACCTGTGCACCACTTCCTCTGACTGCTCCCTGCAAAGAAAATCCTGCAAGCGCCCGTTTCGCATCATCTACAGGCATAGCCGTAACATCGGGAACAGTAGTATCCAGCTTGCTTTTTTCTTCCTCGGAAAATTGAGGCTCTATATTATAGTATTGTAAAATTTCTTCCATAATTTTTCCTGCCACGGGGCCTGAGGTCTGACCGCCGTAATAGCTTTCGCCTTCCGGTTCGTCTAAAATTACCATCAGTACAACCTTAGGGTCGTCTACAGGTGCTACGCTGACGAAAGAGCCTATATACTTTTCGTTTCCGCGGGGTTGCTTTTCGCTGGTACCACTTTTACCGCCTATACGATAGCCCTTGACTGCCGCCTTACTGCCGGATTCAACCACTACGGTTTCCAGCACCTCTTTCATAGATTCGCAGGTCTCAGGCGAAACCGTCTGCCTGATTTTCTGAGGCTGCATAGTTTCGATAACCTGACCGCCGGCATCGCGGATTTCACGAACCAGATAGGGTTTATAGAGCGTTCCGCCGTTGACGAGAGAGGAAATTGCCGTTATCATCTGAAGAGGTGTCACCTCGAAGCTCTGTCCGAAGGACGATACCATCAAATCCACTTCTTTGAAATTATCCTCGTCGTGGAAGGAGCCTACTGCCTCACCGGGGAAATCTATGCCCGTAGTTTCTCTGAAGCCGAAAGCCTTGAAATTCTTAATGAAGTTTTCTCTTCCTATTTTCGCACCCACCTGCATCAGCACCGGGTTACAGGAATTTACCATACCCATCATAAAGGTCTGACTGCCGTGACCGCCTGTTTTCCAGCAATGTATGGGTCTGCCCGCCACCATAAGGTGACCACTGCAGTTATAACTCGCACCTAAGGTTGTGGCACTTTCCTCCAGTGCCATAGCACAGGTTATGAGCTTGAAGGTCGAACCCGGTTCATACACGTCTACTACAGGCTTGTTTCTTTTGATGTTTGATGTGGTTTCCACATAAAGCTTGCTGTATTCTTCGCCCTCCAGCTTATCAAGCTGCGCTACGATTTCCGGGTCCGTAATTTCAATGGGTTTATTAAGGTCATAGGTCGGAACACTTGCCATAGCAATAATCGCACCCGTTTTGGGGTCCATAACAATGGCACACCCTCCTTTAGCGGCTTTGTATTCTACTACGCCCTCTTCCATACCTTTTTCCACTATTCTCTGTACAGCTTCATCTATTGTAAGTACTATACTGTTACCCTCCTGGGCATTATAATACTTTTCGTAATCAAAATCATTGCCGCCTGCAACATTTTCCGATTTTACAAGCTTTCCCGCCGTACCTTTAAGATACTTATCATATTTAAGCTCAAGCCCTTCAAGGCCCTGATTGTCCGCGCCTGTCATTCCGATAACCTGTGCCGCCAGCGAGCCGTAGGGATAATACCGTTTTGTATCGGCAACCAGGGCTACCCCCGCCAGATTGAACTGCTTGCGTTCTTCTTTAGACATTTCTTCGCCGTCTGCATTTTTCCCGCTGAGATAGTTTCGTAAAATCTGTGCTTCCTCTACCTCAACACGTTTCTTTATGTATTCAAACCGCGAATTTTTTTGGAGTGCCGCCCTGATTTTATCTTTTTCCACATCAAGCACGTCAGCTAAAATGGTTACAACAAACTCACCGTTCCCTTTTTCTCTTATGAGTTTAGGGTCTACGGCTACCGTATCAACATTGGCACTTACCGCCAACTCTTTTCCGTTGGTATCATAAATTGTTCCGCGTCTCGGATTTATTTCTTTTTCCTTGGTTTGCTGTTCAAGAGCCAGCTCCTTCAGCTCGCTTCCTCTTATAAACTGGAGATGTACAAGTCTTGCGACAAGAATGACAAATACAACCGCAATTACTGCAGTAAGCCCAAGTATTCTGCCGGATAGCTTTGATTTTTTTCGTTTTTTATCTGCCATCGCCGTTCATCCCTTTCCTTATAATAATGAACAAATCCACCTCGGAATTATAATGCAAAAGGCAAGGAATATCTTTCCTTACCCCTATTTCATATATAATACAATATCAGTGTAAATATGCTACTAATTTTCCTATTCCGTCAACTATTCCCTTTGCAAAAAAGCTCTTCTCACTTTCTGTATTATACATTGCACTGTCTTCAACGGGTATTTCAATATGTACAATCTGATTTTTGCTGGGTTTTACCATCCCAAGCTTTTCAGTAGCTGTTTTTTCAATCTCTTCTATATCCACATTCTGCTGTAGCCTTACCTGTCGTGCGATATTTGACGATTCCAGTCTCTCGTACTGAGCTTTTATAATTTCTATCTCACGCTCCAGCTCTGCAACCTTTGCATATCTGGTGACCAAAATCATCGAAAGTGCAAATATACAAATTGAAAGTGTCGCAAGTCCCCACCTGAAATGCTGTTTTTTCTTTTTCTTGACCGGGGCTTTTCTGACCTTTGGTTCATCCTGCACAGGTAATTTTCTCGCCAAATTATCGTTCATACTGACCGCCCTTTCTCTTTGTTTTTAAAACTTTTCTATTGCACGAAGCTTAGCACTTCTGCTTCGCGGATTTTCTTCCAGCTCTTCACCGGAAGGAATTATCGGTTTTCTTGTTATCAGTTTTCCTTGCGGTTTTCTGCCGCAAACGCATATCGGAAGCTCCCTCGGACAAATACACCCTTTAACAAAGCCCGCAAAGGTTTCCTTTACGATTCTATCCTCCAGGGAATGGAAGGTGATTACCGCCAAAACGCCGCCGCTACCTAAGACCTCGAACATATCCTCAAGTGCTTTTTTCAGCTTTTCAAGCTCGCCGTTCACTTCAATTCTTATAGCCTGAAATGTCCTTTTCGCCGGGTGGGGACCGTCTTTCCTCGCCCCTTTGGGTATTGCCGCCTTTATAACATCCGTAAGCTGAAGTGTGGTTTCAATAGGCTTGTCCTTCCTGCGCTCTGCTATAAACTCCGCAATTCTTTTTGCCCATCGCTCCTCGCCGTATTCGGTTATTATCCTGCAAAGCTCCGACTCGCTGTAATTATTCACAATCTCATAAGCCGAAAGCTCATCATCTCTGTTCATTCGCATATCAAGAGGTGCATCATTCATATAACTGAACCCTCTTTTGGGGTTGTCCAGCTGATAGGAGGATACCCCCAGGTCGAGCAGTATACCATCCGCCCTTTCAATATCCAATGCACTGAATACTTCCTTTATATCTGCATAATTGCTTTGTACAGCCGTAAGCTTGTCCCCAAAGGATGCAAGCCTTTTCCCCGCCGCCTCAAGTGCATCGCGGTCACGGTCAATTCCTATAAGCCTTCCCGTATCAAGTCTGCTTATAATCCCCTGTGAGTGTCCTCCGGCTCCCTTAGTGCCGTCTACATACAGCCCGTCGGGTTTAATCCGAAGCACCTGCATACACTCATCAAACAAAACGGATTTATGTACAAATTCCATATTCTGCTCCTTATATGATTATATCAAGATTTTCTGCAACCGTTTCAAAATCAAATTCTTCATTTTCTTCAAAACGCTCCCAGCTTTCCCTGCTCCATAGCTCGATTTTATTATCCATACCTATTAATTTAATTTCATCTTTGATACCTGCAAGCTCTCTCAGCTTGGCAGAAAGGAGACATCTGCCCTGTTTGTCTATTTCAACAGTTTCGGCATTTTTAGTGAACATTCTCTGGAATGCACGTATTTCTCTTTTGGCATTGGGAAGGGCTCTCAGCCTTTCCATAAAAGCATCCCATTCGGAAACCTGATATATGTACAGGCAATTATCATCAAGACCCTGCGTTACCACGCATCTTCCGTCAAGCTGTTCTCTGAACTTTGAAGGCATTATAAATCTGCCTTTATCATCTATACTGTGGTCGTAGTTGCTGACAAACATCAAATCTCCTCCTTTCTGCTCCATAGCCTTCCACTTCGTTACCATTTCGCATCCATTTCACTCCACTTGTTTATATTATATTACATTTTTTTAAAAAAATCAATAGTTTTTCACTAAAAATTTAACAAAATTTTTATACATTTGTCATTAAAAAGTAACATATTATTACCAAAAACATTAAAATTTCAGAATATTTGGGTTAAAACCGCTAAAAATAAAATTAAATTTTTATTTTAAGGCAGGGCGGTTATATGCTTGTAAATTTCGCACGAACTATTTTCCTTTATGTAGTTGTAACTTTTATTATGAGGATTTTGGGTAAAAAGCAGATAGGTCAGCTTGAAACCTCTGAATTTGTGGTGGTTCTGCTTTTATCGGAGCTTGCTTCTATTCCTATGCAGGATGTGGATATTCCCCTTATGAACAGCATCGTTCCTATTGTCACACTTCTGTGTCTGGAGCTTGCCCTGTCTGCCGCTTCCCTGAAGGTCAAATGGCTCCGCAACCTTCTTCAGGGCAGACCCGTAATTATAGTCAGTCACGGCAAAATACTGCCCGATGCTCTCCGCAGTACAAGGTTTAATTTAGACGAGGTTATGGAGGAGCTTCGTATGGCAGGCTACAGCGATATTCGTGATGTAGAATATGCTGTACTGGAGAATAACGGCAATTTCAGCGTTATTCCTTCTGCCGTCGGGAAAACCCCCTCCGCCTCCGATTTGAATTTAAAAACCTCGCCCTCCGCTATGGCTTATATTGTAGTAAATGACGGAAAGGTCGACAAGCAAGCTCTCCTTGCTGCCGGCATTGATAATGCAAAGCTCAATGGTCTGCTTCGCAAACATAAAATTTCTTCTCCGGAAAAGCTGTTTTTTGCCACCTATGACAGTAACGGGGAATTTTATTTTCAACTCAAAGAGGAGGGGAGTCTGTGAAAAGAGTAATCCTTGCCCCCATACTGACAGCAATAATCATTATCGGCGGCTGCCTTTATACGCACTATCTTGATGGCGTTTGCGATAAAATTTCCCTGCAAATTTACAAAGCCTACGAGGCTCCTGAAAATTCAGCCCAATACATCAAAACCGCCTCGGAAATTTTAGAGGATAATTCTAAGATTTTCTGCATATTTATTGATCAGGAATTTATTAACGATGCCGAATGCGGAATGGTTTTGTGTCACGAGCTCAGCAAGCTGGGAAATGAGGACGACCTCAAAGGCGAGCTTATGCTTCTTCTTAAAAAAATCGAACGGCTGAAGCAAAACGAAAAATTTGATTTAAAACGGATACTTTAGGGTATATTCTCCCATTTTTTAACATATAATATTACTACTGTAAAATTACTCAGGAAGGAGCGGCTTATATGACCATAAATTTTAATTCCCTTATGCAGGAAATAAAAAGACGCAAGGAGAAGGAAGCCTATCGCGAAGAATTGCTGTCGCTTATTGAGGCGGCAAAGAAGCGGTTAAATACCAATCACAGATGCTTCAACGAAGTAACCGACGAAGATTTGACAGAGTTTTGTATTTACGAAAGACGTGCAGCCGAATTGGAATATATGCACCTGCTTCGCCTTTATTCGGAGGCAAAATTTGACTCCGAAGCTGTAAATAAACCTTTATTTTTTAAATCCATATTTAAAAAGGGAGACTTAAATGCTGAAGCTATGCAGTAATGCCGGGCTTGTCTCTGCCCTTACAGCCTTTATCGAAAAAAATCAAATCTCTGCGGTTATAACAAAGGGGAAGGATTTTGATATATGTCTTTTATACGAAAAAGAAGACGAAATTATTAATAATCTTCCCAAGGATGTCATAATAATAGCAAATGGAGACGACAGCAATCTTCTCCTTAGTCTTGACGGAGTAAAAAGCACCGTAATTACCTGCGGAATGTCACCCTTTTCCACTCTTACGCTATCAGGAATTAAGGATGACTGTCTTGCCGTATGTCTGCAGCGTGCTATGACAACTCTGGACGGAAATGTTTTGTGTTTTCAGGAAATTCCCGTACATTGCAATGCAGATAAGGATGACCCTGTTCAAAGCTTGCTTTTCCTCGCTCTCGGACTAATTTGCGGACTTAACATAACAAAAATTAAATTGGAGGAATAAAATTATGAATGAACTTATCAGCAATAACATTGCCACTGCCTGCGGCACAGTCTTTTCACCCCCTGCTTTAAGCCACACTCACGGCGACGAAAATTTTTACAAATTTAAAATAGCCGTTAAAAGGCTCAGCGAAATTTCAGATTATATTGATGTAACGGTTCCCGAGCGGTTACTTGAAAATATCTCTCTCAGTGAAGGAGACGAAATATGTCTGAAGGGTCAGTTCCGTTCCTATAACAATTACAGCAACATAGGAAATCGGCTCATATTGACCCTTTTTGCCCAGGAAATATCCGAAACAAAAAGCTTTGACGAGTCGCCCAACAGCCTGTATCTGAACGGTTACATATGCAAACCTCCCGTTTTCCGCCGAACACCCTTCGGCAGAGAAATAACCGATATAATTCTTGCAGTAAACCGTCCCTTCGGGAAATCTGACTATCTCCCCTGTATTGCGTGGGGCAGAAATGCAAAATTCGCACAGAATCTGCAGGTGGGCGACCACGTGGAAATTTTCGGCAGAATTCAGAGTCGTGAATATCAGAAAAAAATCAGCGATACGGAGTTTGTCACCAAAACAGCCTACGAGGTTTCCGTTACCAAAATACAACATTTTGCATAATTTTTTGGCATTTTGACCATAATACCACCATTTAATTGGTAATATTGTGTAAAATTATAAAAACT
>JAZSKI010000057.1:0-10962 GCA_045534775.1 Clostridia bacterium
ATAATTAAAAAATACCGCAGTAACCCGATTTTTAAAAAATCAGATTACTGCGGTATTTTTATCTTCAAAGCGCTACGCTTTTTCAGGAATAAATCTTGTAACCTTTTCGGTACATTATCGGAATTTTTCATATTTCCACCGTCAAATAGCGGATATTTTCTCTCAAAAAAACCAATATTGCTTTAATTATACATAAGATGCTTATACCAAGGGTGTTTTGTATTTTTTCAATCCCCCCGTTCTACAAAAACTTTGTTTCTCATTCCCAAAAATAAACATACAACAAATTTATTGTTTTTTTATATTATTTATTGACTTTTTTTCTAAAAAGTGGTATAATTGGTTTTATCTAATGTTATAAAAATAACGAACTTGCAAAAGGAGACGTGAAATATTATGAAACTCGGTATAGTAGGTTTGCCGAATGTTGGGAAAAGCACTCTTTTCAATGCAATTACAAAAGCGGGTGCTGAATCGGCGAACTATCCGTTCTGTACAATAGAACCCAATGTGGGTATTGTGTCCGTTCCCGATAAAAGGCTGGATGAGCTTGCAAAGATGTATAACCCTCAGAAAATCACTCCTGCGGTAATAGAATTTGTTGATATTGCAGGATTGGTTAAGGGAGCAAGCCGCGGTGAAGGTCTCGGCAATAAATTCCTGTCCCACATAAGGGAGGTTGATGCCATTATTCATGTGGTACGTTGCTTTGATGATGAAAACATTGTCCACGTTGACGGTAGCGTAAACCCTATGCGTGATATTGAAACCATTAATTTCGAGCTGATATTTGCAGATATTGAAATGGTGGAAAAACGTATTGAGCGTACGAGAAAGATGATGAAATCGGGCGATAAAAAGTATCAGGTTGAGCTTGGCGTGCTGGAGAGAATGCTACAGGATTTAACCGACGGCAAGCCCGCCAGAAGCACCGAGCTTACAGAGGATGAAAACGAGCTTATAAAGGATATGTCTCTTTTGACCAAAAAACCTATAATCTATGCGGCAAACGTATCGGAAGAGGATTTTTCCGGCGGAATTGAAAATAACGAATATGTAAAAGCCTTAAAGGAGCTTGCATCAAGGGAAAATGCAGAGGTTATGCCCATTTCCGCACGAATTGAAGAAGAAATTTCCCAGCTTGACAGCGAAGATAAGCTTATTTTCTTAGAGGATATGGGTCTTTGCGAATCGGGTCTTGACAGGCTTATATCAGCCAGCTATAAATTATTGGGACTTATCAGCTATCTTACGGCAGGCGAACCCGAGGTAAGAGCCTGGACCATTAAAAACGGCACAAAAGCTCCTCAGGCGGCAGGAAAAATCCATTCGGATTTTGAACGCGGGTTTATCCGTGCCGAGGTTGTAGCTTATGATGATTTAATGGCTAACGGTTCTATGACAGTGGCTAAGGAAAAGGGGCTTGTACGGTCTGAGGGTAAGGAATATATTGTTAAAGACGGGGATATAATACTATTCAGATTTAACGTTTAAAAGAGGAGTGATTGACAGGTGCAGGAAATTGTAAATAAAATCAGCGCAGCTGAAAAAAAAGCAATGGAACTAATAAGTCAGGCTCAGGAAAAGGCGGCTCAGCTTAAAAGCGATGCGGTTCAAAGAGCCGCAAAGGTGACAGAAGATGCTGAAAAGCTTGTTTCCGCCAAGGATGCAGAAATATCTGAAAAGGCAAAACTGCAAGGCGAGGAAACAGAAAAGGCCCTTATGGGGGACTATGAAAAAAAATGCTCCGCATTGAAGGAAGCAGGTACTGCAAAAATAGCCAATGCGGCAGAATATATCAAACAAAGTATAATGTAGCTTATGGGTGAAAGGATGTGTGAAACTTTATGGCTATTGTGCCAATGATGAAATTAGTCATCTATTCTCACAAAAGTTGCAGAGGCGATTTGCTGAAATATATTCAGCGCCGCGGTGTTGTTCAGATAAAACAGCCCGATGACATAGGGCTGTCCGTCGAGGATACCGCATCAGAGGTTGCTTTCCTTGACAGAAGCATAAATTCGGTTAAAGAAGCCATTGAAACAATTTCTGTTTATGACACCTCAAAAAAACCGTTGTTTTCTTCAAGGCGGGTTATATCTGATGAGGATTATAATGAAACCAAAACAAACAACGATGCCATACTGAAAAAGGCTCTTGACATTAATTCAGTTAAAAAGTCCATAGCCGCCGATAGCGCATCAATCGCAAGACTTCGGGCTACGGCAGAGGGTTATGAAATGTGGAAAGGCTTTGACCTGCCGCTGAACTACAGCGGAAGCAAAAATACCTTCGCTTTCATAGGTACAATCCCCTCTCTTATTGAATTTGACAAGCTTGCCGCCGAAGCAGAGGCAGAGCTGTCTGAAATTTCAATCACCAAAATTTGCAGTGGTATTGATAAAACAGGCATTTTTGTTGTGTGCGGCAGGGATAAACGGTTTGAAGCAGAGGATTTTGTCAGGAAATACGGATTTTCAAAGCCTTCCTTTAATGCTTCCACAGGTACTGCAACCGAGGAAATATTAAAGCTGGAAGAAGAAATCGCACTTTTGCAAGCTAATATTAAAGACAGCGAAAAAGCTCTCGAGGCCTTCGCCGGTGACAAGCCTGTCTTAGAGAGGTTTTATGATTATTTATTAATAAGAAAAGAACGCTATGAATCAAGACAGCTGCTTTTACAAACCAAATCAAGTATTATTTTACAGGGGTATATTCCCACAGAGCATGCCGCTTCCTTAAAGGCTGTGCTGGAGGAAAAGTTCGATTGTTATATGGAAATATTGCAACCCGATGAAGAAGAAAGCTTACCCGTTAAGTTTGAAAATAATGCTTTTGTACAGCCCGTAGAACCTGTTGTGGAAATGTTCAGTATGCCCGCAAGAGGTGATATTGACCCCAATCCCATTATGTCGATTTTCTATTATCTGTTTTTCGGGCTGATGCTCAGTGATGCAGGTTACGGATTACTTCTCCTTCTGGGCGGTTTTATTATTTCAAAAAAATACAAGCCTGAAGGTACTATGGGGAAAATGATACGGCTCTTTACCATAGGCGGTGCTTTCACTATGTTCTGGGGAGCACTTTTCGGAAGCTGGTTCGGCGATTTGATACCGAGGATTTCAGAGACCTTCTTTGGTGTAACAATAGGTCATTTAGGTATCTACGACCCCATAGCAGACCCGATGCCCCTGCTCATACTTTCCTTGATACTCGGCGTAATTCACCTGTTTACGGGTATGGCGCTTAACTTCTACAATCTGACAAGACACGGGAAGCTTAAGGATGCCATATTTGACGTAGGGTTCTGGTTCCTTCTTCTGATAGGACTTATAATGATAATCCCTATGGGTCCTCTCGGAACAGGTATTATAGGAACCGCAGGCAAGGTACTTGCTGTTTTAGGTGCTGTTGGGCTTATTCTTACTCAGGGCAGAGATAAACCCAATATCTTTATGCGGCTTTTCGGCGGTATAGGAAGTCTTTATGACGTCACCTCCTATCTGTCTGATGTTCTGTCTTATTCAAGACTCCTGGCACTTGGACTTGCAACAGGCGTAATCGCTATGGTAATAAATACTATGGCGGCTCTCGGCGGAAACAGCATTTTAGGAGTTATACTCTTCGTTGCCGTCTGCCTGGTAGGTCATACAATGAATGTACTGATAAATGTTTTAGGTGCATTCGTTCATACAAACAGATTACAGTATGTAGAATTTTTCAAAAAGTTTTACGAGGGCGGAGGCACACCCTTCAAGCCCTTTGGAATAAATACAAAATACACAAAATTTAAGGAGGAATAATAATGGTTGGTACAGTTTTAGCACTTATAGGTGCAGTTTTAGCAGTAGGTCTTGCAGGTATAGGTTCTGCAAGAGGAGTTGGTATGGTTGGTGAAGCAGGTGCAGGTGTAATTTCAGAAGACCCGAGCAAATTCGGTCAGATTCTTATTTTACAGCTTCTCCCGGGTACACAGGGTATTTACGGTATTATCACAGCGTTCCTTATCCTCACAAACGCAGGTCTCATAGGCGGCGGTGCTCCCATTGCAGACTGGCAGACAGGTTTTATGTATCTCTTAGCGGCACTTCCCATTGCTATAGTTGGTCTTTTCTCAGCTTTGTATCAGGGTAAGGTTGCAGCTGCCGGCGTAAGCATAGTTGCTAAAAAGCCTCAGGAAATGTCAAAGGCTATTATGTTCTCTGCAATGGTTGAGACTTATGCCGTATTTGCACTTCTCATTTCACTTCTTGCCGTATTCGGTATTGCAGGAATGTAATTCTTACAATAATAACCGAAGGAGGGCAGCTTATGGACGGTCTTGAACGACTCACTAAAAAAATAACAGATGATGCAACGGCGCAATCAGAGAAAATCATAAACGAAGCTAACCGTCAGGCTGACATTATAATAAAAGAAGCCGAAGAAAAAGCCGGAATAATATTGGCAGAAGGCGAGAAGGCATCGGAGAAAAAAGCGGAACTGCTTTTACACGGCTATGAAGCCGCCGCAAATTCAAAGGGTAGAAAAATGCTCCTTTCCGCAAAACACGAGCTTATAAATGCGGCATTTGAAAAGGCTCTTTCCGATTTGGAAGGTCTTGATACAAAGGAATATTTTGAAGTTCTTTATAAAATTATAAAAAAATATTTACCCGCAAAAGCGGCGGAGCTTATGCTGTGTAATAAGGATTTGTCCCGACTTCCTGCTGATTTCGCGGATAAATTAAAAGAAATTTCAGACGGCAGGCTGGTATTGTCAGAAACCTCCGCCAATATTAAAAACGGATTTATTATTAAATGTGATACGGTAGAGGAAAACTGTTCCTTTGATTCATTAATAGGTACAGACAGCGAAAAGCTCCGCGATAAGGTTGCTGAGATTTTGTTTGAGCATAAGGAGAATTAATATGAAGGATACAGCTTATGCGTTCAGCGTTGCTAAAATAAGAGCAATAGAAAACAGCCTTCTTACCTCCTCAGATACCGAGCTTTTAATATCGGCAAAGAGCATTGATGACTGTATGCGAATACTTGCCGATAAAGGCTACGGCGATGGTGAAACCCAAACTAATTTTAATTTGCTGCTTAAACAGGAAATGGAGAAAACCTGGGCTGTAATAAATGAAATTGCTCCCGACCCCGGGATATTTGATATGCTGTTATATAAAAACGATTATCATAATCTTAAGGTCATTTTAAAGGCAACGGTTGCAAATACAGAATATGATGATATGCTGATGTCACCTACAACCGTAGATGTCGGGCTGATAAAACAAGCCGTAGAGGAAGGCAATTTTGAAAAACTGTCTCCCGACTTTGCTGAGACAGCTAAAACGGCATATCATAAAATTATGCGTGAAAATAACGCACAGGGTGCAGCTATGACGGCTGACAAAGCTTCAATAGAAGCTATGTGCAAGGCGGCGGAAGCCTCTCACAACGATTTCTTTAAGGAAGTGGCAAATCTGACTGCGGACTGCATTAACGTAAAAACCGCTTTGAGATGTGCCATTATCGGCAAGGATATGAATTTCGCAGGAGAAGCTCTGGCAAATGCAGGTACAATAGATGTAAATGCTCTCGCCATAGCCGCAGGTACAGATTTGAATACCCTGAAGGAATTTATACAAAGCACCTCTCTTTCCGAAGGTCTTGAAGCCTTTGAAAGCGGATTTTCCGTTTTTGAGAAATGGTGTGACGATAAGATTATGCAGCTTGTTATGAAGGCAAAATATAAAGCATTCGGTCCTGACCCTCTTTTAGCGTATATTTATGCTAAAGAAACAGAGATTAAAGCGTTGCATATAATCCTGACAGGGAAAATGAATAAGCTGGAAGACGAAGAAATAAGAAGGAGGCTGAAATTGCTTTATGTATAAGGTTGGAGTAATAGGCGACAAAGGCAGTATACAGGGTTTTTTAGCCTTAGGTCTTGATATTTTCCCGTCATATTCGGCGCAGGAGATTAAAGATAATTTAAAAAAATGTGTTCAAAATCAATATGGAATAATTTATATTACCGAACAGGCTCTGGCGTTAATCGGTGACGAAGCCGATAAATACAGTGCTGTGCAGATTCCTGCCGTTATCCCTGTTCCGGGTCTTTCAGGCAGTCTCGGTATCGGTATGAGCAACGTAAAAAAATGTGTTGAACGGGCAGTAGGCTCGGATATTATTTCATAAGAAAGCAGGTGGAATACTTTGAATAACGGAACAATTCAGAAGGTTTCCGGTCCCCTTGTTATTGCAAGCGGTATGCGTCAGGCAAATATGTTTGACGTTGTAAGAGTCGGAAACGAAGGACTTATAGGCGAAATAATTGAAATGCACGAGGACAGGGCATCCATTCAGGTATATGAGGAAACCTCCGGCATAGGTCCGGGTGAGCCTGTTAAATCAACCTCCTCTCCCCTTAGCGTTGAGCTTGCCCCCGGTCTTATCGGTAACATATATGACGGAATCCAAAGACCTCTTGCCGATATTATGGCTGTTGCAGGTAACAATCTCGTAAGAGGTAAGGACGTTCCTTCGATTAACAGAACAAAAAAATGGACCTTTGTACCTGCCGTAAAAAAAGGCGATTCGGTACAAAACGGCGATGTTCTCGGAACAGTTAAAGAAAATGATGTGGTAACCATCAAAATTATGACCCCTCCCGGTGTCAGCGGTGTGGTAGAAAAAATCTTTGAAGGCGATTTCACCGTTGAAGAAACCGTTTGTGTAATCAAATCAGCTGACGGTAAGGATACGGACGTGGCGATGCTTCAGAAATGGCCTGTACGAAAAGGCAGACCTTATAAAGAAAAGCTCCCTCCCGATATGCCTCTTATAACCGGTCAGAGAATTATAGATACCCTCTTCCCCATTGCAAGAGGCGGTGTTGCGGCAATTCCGGGTCCTTTCGGAAGCGGTAAAACAGTAACACAGCATCAGCTTGCAAAATGGGCTGACGCGGATATAGTAATCTATATCGGTTGCGGCGAACGCGGCAACGAAATGACCGACGTTTTAAACGAATTCCCCGAAATAAAAGACCCCCGCACAGGTAAATCTCTTATGGAACGAACTGTACTTATTGCAAATACCTCCGATATGCCCGTTGCGGCCCGTGAGGCTTGTATTTATACAGGTATAACCATAGCAGAATTTTACCGTGATATGGGTTACAGCGTAGCTATTATGGCAGACTCCACCTCACGTTGGGCAGAAGCACTCCGCGAGATGTCAGGTCGTCTTGAGGAAATGCCCGGCGAAGAAGGCTATCCCGCATATCTGGCAAGCCGTCTGGCACAGTTCTATGAACGTGCGGGTCGTGTTATCCCCTTGGGAGGTGAGGAAAAAGAAGGTGCTATTTCCGTTATCGGTGCCGTATCTCCTCCCGGCGGTGATATTTCCGAACCCGTTACCCAGGCAACTCTCCGAATTGTAAAGGTGTTCTGGGGTCTTGACTCTTCGCTGGCATATAAAAGACATTTCCCCGCAATTAACTGGCTTACCAGCTATTCACTTTATATTGACAGATTAACCGATTGGTATAAAGATAACATTTCACCCGATTGGATGAATTTACGTGCAAGATTAATAAAAATGCTCCAGGACGAAGCCGAGCTTGAAGAAATCGTAAAGCTGGTAGGTATTGATGCCCTCTCCCCTGAGGACCGTCTGAAGCTTGAAGCGGCTCGAAGCATCCGCGAGGATTTCCTCCAGCAGAATGCTATGCACGATGTAGATACCTACGCTCCTCTTGATAAACAGCTTACTATTATGAGATTAGTATTAAGCTATTACGATAAATGTAAGGCTGCCCTGGAAAAAGGCGGCGACATCGAAGCTATGGTAGCTCTTCCCCTCCGCGAACGCATTGGCAGAATAAAATATGTTGAGGCAGACCGCGTAAATAGCGAATTTGAGTCCATTCAGCTTGAGCTTGACAGCGAGCTTAAAAAGCTTACGGCATTGGAGGTGTAAAAAATGGCAAAGGAATACAGAAATATAAAAGAGGTTGCCGGACCTCTGATGCTTATAGAAGGCGTTGAAGGTGTTACCTACAATGAGCTTGGCGAAATTGAGTTGGCAAGCGGTGAAATCCGCCGCTGTAAGGTCCTTGAAGTAAACGGTGACAAGGCACTGGTACAGCTTTTTGAGAATGCGGCAGGTATAAACCTTTCCGACAGTAAGGTAAGATTTTTAGGCAGAGGTATTGAGCTTGCCGTTTCAGAGGAAATGCTGGGCAGAGTTTTTGACGGTTTAGGTCGTCCCATAGACGGTGGCGAGGAAATCATCCCCGATATGAGAATAGACGTAAACGGCGTTCCTATGAACCCCGTAGCAAGACACTATCCTCAGGAATTTATCCAGACAGGTGTATCTGCCATTGACGGTCTGAACACCCTTGTAAGAGGTCAGAAGCTTCCCATATTCTCAGGCTCGGGTCTTCCCCACGCCAACCTTGCGGCTCAGATAGCCCGTCAGGCAAAGGTGCGCGGCAGTAACGAAAAGTTTGCCGTTGTATTTGCGGCTCTCGGTATTACCTTTGAAGAATCTAACTTCTTTATTGAAGATTTCAGACAAAGCGGTGCTCTTGACAGAACCGTACTGTTTATTAACCTGGCAAACGACCCTGCCATCGAACGTATCTCAACTCCTCGTATGGCACTTACAGCGGCTGAATATCTGGCGTTTGAAAAGGATATGCACGTTCTTGTGCTTATTACTGATATTACAAACTACGCCGATGCTCTCCGTGAGGTTTCCGCGGCACGAAAAGAAGTTCCCGGCAGACGCGGTTATCCCGGTTATATGTATACCGACCTGGCGACTCTGTACGAGCGTGCCGGCAGGCAGAAAGGCAAAAACGGAAGTATTACACTCATACCTATCCTGACTATGCCCGAGGATGATAAAACCCATCCTATCCCCGACCTTACGGGATATATCACAGAAGGTCAGATTATTCTTTCCAGAGAGTTGTACCGTAAGGGTCTGACACCTCCTGTAGATGTTCTGCCCTCCCTGTCACGACTTAAGGATAAGGGTATAGGTAAGGATAAAACCAGAGCAGACCACGCAGATACTATGAACCAGCTTTTCTCAGCCTATGCACGTGGTAAGGAAGCCAAAGAGCTTATGACTATTTTAGGTGAATCGGCTATTACGGATATTGATAAGCTGTATGCAAAGTTCGCCGATGCCTTTGAAAATGAATATGTATCTCAGGGCTACGAAACCAACCGCAGTATTGAGGAAACTCTCTCCATCGGCTGGAAATTGCTCTCTATCCTGCCGAGAAGCGAGCTTAAACGTATTAAAGATGAATATTTAGACGAATATTACGGAAAGTAGGGTGATACCATGGCACGACTTGCAGTCAACCCCACCCGTATGGAGCTTACAAGACTTAAAACAAGACTTAAAACCTCAATCCGCGGTCATAAACTGCTGAAGGATAAACGCGATGAGCTTATGCGACAGTTTCTGGATATTGTACGCGACAATAAAAAACTGCGTAAATCCGTTGAAGAAGCCATATTAAACGCACATAAGTATTTTACAATAGCAGGTGCGGTTATGGATGAATCCGTAATGGCGGAAGCCTTGATGCTCCCCAAACAGGAGGTTTATCTTGAAGTCCATACGAAAAATGTAATGAGCGTTGATGTTCCCGTATTTGAATTTAAAACCAAAAATAACGACAGCACCGATATATATCCCTACGGCTTTGCCTATACCTCAGGTGAGCTTGACGGTGCAGTAAAGGAGCTGTCAAATGTCCTGCCCGCTTTACTGAGACTTGCGCAGATGGAGAAATCCGCCCAGCTTCTGGCTCAGGAAATCGAGAAAACCCGAAGAAGAGTAAATGCCCTGGAATACGTAATGATTCCCCAGCTTCAGGAAACTATCAAATATATTACTATGAAGCTGGACGAAACCGAAAGAAGTAACCTGGCACGTCTTATGAAGGTTAAGGATATGATGATACAGGAAACCATCGAAGCAAAAAAACAGGTACAGTAAAAGCAGAATTTATATCAATGAAAAACGACTTGTCGAATGCTGTGTACTGTTAAGGACAGTCACCGAAAATAGTATAACGAGCATTGCGGGGTCAAGAAGTAAGAGATAGAACTGTAAAAGGTTTTATCTCTTTTTTTATCCGTACATTCGTCAAATCAAACTCCTTTTGATAAAAGGAGGCGTTTGCACTATGAAAGAAAAATTTATTGAAAACGGAATTGAGTATGTAAAAAACAGCAATTACTGCATTCCAAACCTAGCTGTACCTGATGATAAAATTTATAACATCGGCGGGGATGGCAGGATGCACGCAAAATTCATCAAAGAGAACAGACCTTGTTTTTACTCAATGAAAATGCCCGGCGGAACTTGGCTTGCATATCTTGAAGAAATCGACACATCTGCAAAGAAAATGGTTAATAGGCTTGTAAAAGGAAAAACAGATACCTTATTTGACCCCTCTGCACCTATTACACGTGCAGAAGCTTGTGCTATGTTTAACAGGCTTATGAAAAAGGTTGATACATCCGGATAAATAAGAGATAAATAAAAGCTCCGCGCAGTGATTCATAGCGGAGCTTTACTACTTTTTTACTACTTTTTAAGTAAATATAAGCCGAGATAAGAGGGCATAATGAGCTGTATTTAAGCAAAAAACAAATACACAAAACCGTCCAAACGTACTGCTTAAGCGGTTTTTATGCTTGTAAAAGCCGAATGGTTTAAATGCAAGTTGTTTTAGATATACTCGCTCACGCTCGTGCGATATAATCTCACTAAAGTTAGATTGCGATATTTTGCAAGCAAAGCGATATGATATAAATTCCTTATTCTCGTGCCGCAGGCACATATCGCATTACGAAGTAATATATCGCGCCGTAAGGTATATCGCAAATTCCGTCAGGAATTTATGTCGCTGAATTCAACTTCGTTGAATTCATTATAT
>JAZSKI010000061.1:0-15672 GCA_045534775.1 Clostridia bacterium
TGCATAAAGCGAGGTTTCTCTGAACCACACATCATAATTAATTTTATATGAACCCAAATCCTTCTGAAGCTTGGCAAAATTCTTTTCCAACGCATACCGGGCAAATATTTTTCTGCGCTCCTCACTTTTGGTGTTCAGATATTTATCGCCGTTTTCAGCAATAAACTCTTCCATGTGAACTCTTATATCCCCGCCCTGATAGCCGTCTTCAGGGAACTCAACCGCATCCTCGCCGCAGAGAATCTGAATATATCTTGCTTCAAGAGATTTTCCCAGTTTTTCTATCTGCGCACCCGCATCATTAAGATAAAACTCTCTCGTCATATCATATCCGCAGAAATCCATAACCGCCGCCAGGCTGTCACCCAGCGCGCCGCCTCTTGCATTCCCCATGTGCATAGGTCCTGTAGGATTGGCACTTACAAATTCCACCATAACCTTTTTGCCCTTGCCTATATCCTGTCTGCCGTAATCCATCCCCTTTTCATCTATGATTTTAACGGCATCACCAAGCCAAGACGAGTTTAATCTGAAATTAATAAAACCGGGACCTGCAACCTCGGCACCTTCAATGTATGTACCCGAAAAATCCATATTTTTCACTATTATTTCAGCTATCTGTCTCGGCGGTTTTTTTGCAGCCTTTGCAAATACCATAGCGGCGTTTACGGCATAATCGCCGTGGCTTTTTTCGCGGGGCTTTTCAATCGTCATATCCCCCTCGAATTTCATAGGGAATTCACCTTCTGAAACAGCCTTTTCTATAGCCGCCGTAACAGTCTTTTCAATTTGTTTTTTTATTTCTTCCATTATATTTGTCATTTGTTTTTATCCTTCCTCTTTTACATATTCGAGTTTAAAAATATTATAGCTTTTTTCGCCCGCAAAATTCAGCATATATTCAAGGTAAACCTCGCCTTTTTTTTCGCCGATTCTGCTCTTAACCTTATCGGGCAGTATTTCCATTTCAAAAACCCCATAAGGTGTTTTATATATTGATTTTGTTTTTATATCCTTTTTAAATTCCAGCCGCATCCCCTGCTCTCCGAATCTGAGCAGCAGTACAGACGTTTTCTTTATTTTAAGAGTGGTTATCCGATTATCCAGCCCCGGCTCGTGATAGGTTATATACCATACTTCATCTTTAAAACCCAAATCTCCCTGAGACTCAAAGCTTTCCTTCGCCTCACCCCGTCTTTGTGAACTTATTTTAACCTTTATCTTCATATTCCGTCTCCGCTGTTAATATTTTTCAATATCAATCTTCTCTGTAAATCCGGATATGGTTTTACCGAGAAATATGCCGCCCAGCCGTTCAAAGCCTTCTACGCTGTCGCTGACGTAAAACCTGCAGGGCTTCTCGCAGGTATCGGCATTTTCCATAGCGTTTTCCGTCAAAAAGCTCTTAACCTCTGCGGCAGTCTCTCCTCCCGGGTCAATTAAGCTTACCTTATCGCCCATTATATCCGAAATGACCTTTTTCAGTAACGGATAGTGTGTACAGCCCATAATAACAGTATCTGCTCCCACCCTCTTAAGAGGTTTTAAATATTCCTCCGCAATAAGATAGGTTGCCTTATGGTCCAAATAACCGTTTTCAACGAGCGGCACAAACATAGGACAAGCAACGGAGGTAACCTTTGCATCAGGCATTATTTCTTTAATGGTCTGCAAATATTTCCCCGAATTTATCGTCCCGCTCGTGCCGATTACGCCTATATTGCCGTTTTTCGTAGCTAAAGCCGCCGCCCTTGCAGCCGGCTCAACTACGCCGATTACAGGCAAATCAAAGCGCTCTCTTGCCGCCTCAAGTGCAATGGAGCTTGCTGTTCCGCAGGCTATAACTATTGCCTTAATATCAAAGGTCTTAAGAAAATTTATATCACTTTCCACATATTTAATTATTGTACCCGACGACCTTGTTCCGTAAGGCACTCTCCCCGTATCGCCGAAATACACTATTTCTTCACCGGGCATAAGCCGCATTATTTCTTTAACGCAGGTAAGACCGCCCAGACCTGAATCAAAAACCCCGATTGCTCTGGTATCCAATTATATTACCCCTTTAAAAATTAATCATTTTCTTTCTTGCACCTACACTCATCACAAGTCCAGCCGCTATCATATTCGTCAGCATTGACGAACCGCCGTAGCTCAAAAACGGCAAAGGTATTCCCGTAACGGGCATTACTCCCATACACATTCCTATGTTTTCAAAGGTCTGGAACAGGAACATCGCTCCTATTCCTATACAAATGTACTTTCCGTACCCTGTCCTTGCATTACTTGCTGTTATAAAGCATTTTATCACTAAAGCAAAAAGGAGAATTATGATAATCATAGCTCCTATAAATCCAAGCTCCTCACCTATTACTCCGTAAATAAAATCCGTATGTCTTGCAGGGAGTATCCCAAGCTGAGTCTGCGGACCCTGCAGAAGTCCTCTGCCTGCCAGCTCGCCCGAACCTATGGCTATTTTGGATTGCATTACCTGATAACCTGCATTTGCAGGGTCCTGCTCAGGGTTAAAGAAGGTCAAAAATCTGGTTTTCTGATAATCCTTCAAAATAAAAAACCACGCAACAGGTGCAAATGCCGCAAAGGCTCCGATTGCTCCTAAAATAACTCTGTAATGAATTCCTGCAACGAAAACCATACAAATAAACATAAACATATACACCATAGCCGTACCGTAGTCAGGTTGCAGAAGAACCATACCGATAATAATTCCCGTGTGAATTAACATTCCCAGAAAAGGAAGGAATTTATTTACCGATTCTTCATTACGTTCAAGATGCTTTGCAAAGGTCAGGGTGAATCCTATTTTCACCAGCTCAGAGGGCTGAATTCCGATACCGCCTAACCTTATCCAGCCTTTAGTTCCCACACTTTCACCTGTACCAAAAAACAGTACCGTCGCCAGCAAAATTATATTCGCCGCATATATAAGCTTTATCTTGTTACCAAAATTTTCATAATCAAACGCCGCCATAAAATACATAATGACAAAGCCTAAAACAAATGCGCAGCCTTGTACAATAACATATTTGGTGCCGCCCGTCATTGCACTTGTCGCACTGAAAATAGCCGTAAGTCCGACTACCGAAAGTACAAGTACAAGGAAAAGAAACAGCTTATCTATACTCTTAAAAACTCGTTTTATCTCCTGCAACATTATAAGCTTCCTCCAAGCAGTAACTATGTAATCAAAACACCTCTAATATATATTATACCACAAAATCGTAAAAAGTCAAAAGAAAATTGCATTTTTTTAAAAAATATTTTTAAAAACACAAAAGCAAAGGCATTACTCCTTTGCCTTTGCTTTCAAATAATCATTTAAACTACCGCTTTTTTCCGTCATATACAGCTGATACGGGGTCACCGCACCCATAATTTTTCCCATACTGTCGCAGACGGTTCCCACCGAATTACAAGGCAGGCTGTCGGCGGCTTTTTTAATGTCTGTTTCCCCGTCAAGCTCGTATAGCCTGCATCTTTGCATTTTTTTATGTTTTGTTGCGATTTCCATAACGGGATTATAAATTTGCCCTCTGCTGCTGAAAAAGACAAACAATCCGATATAAAGCAGGCTAAAATTAAATTTCGTCACCATAAGCACGCAAATCCCTGTGGCTGTAATTAAAAGTGCCGCCGTTTTTCCTATGGCGTTCACCAGCTTTTTCGCCAGCCTTCTGTCCATTCTGCTCATACAAAACCCGTAAAGCACCTGACCTCCGTCTAAAGGGTAGGCAGGCAGAAAATTTAAAAAAGCTACGGAAATATTTATTATAAACAGCTCATAATTACAGATTGCATAACCGATAGCCGCCAAAAGCATGCTTGCAACAGGTCCGCTTATTGCGACGCAAATTATCTCACCGGGACTGAATCTTCCTCTTACGCCGCCAAGCTCAATACCAAACCCGTGAAAAACAAAGCATTCGGGTTTATATCCCAAAAGCCACGCACATAAAAAATGTGCAAGCTCGTGAACTGTTGCCGCAAAAATTATATAATAAAAATTTTTGCCGCCGAAAATAAAACAGCAGGCACAGCAAATCAAAACGGAATAATCCGCAAAAATGTTTTTATATAATCTGAATATACTATTCCTCCTCCGTTTCTTCGGGAATTGGCGTGGGCATAGGCGGCACTTCTTCTATTGCCGTACTGTTTGCCGGCACACCTTCCTCTTTAAACCTTGCTGTAATTTCGCTGAAATCTACCGTATATTCCAAAAAATGCTTCGCATAGTGTGCCGCCGTTTTCCCGTTCGGCAGAGGTGTATCCTTAAAAAACATAAAACAACACACCAAAGCTATGCAAACTAAAAGCTGTATAAAGATACTGCCCGAGTTTTCCGGCTCTTCTTCATATCTACGTCTTCTGTTTCTTCTTTCTGCCATTTTTATCCCACCTTTCTGATACATTTTATTCCGAATTATACCGTAATATAACGAATAAAAATCAAATTTTAAAACAAAATAAAAATAATACTTTACAACTACCATAATTTGTGATATAATTAAACATATAGAAAAATTTAGGGGAGGTATTTCGGTGGAGGCTTTTGAAATATGCGGTGGCAAACGCCTTTCCGGTGACGTAAGCGTAAGCGGTGCGAAAAATGCCGCTGTTGCCATAATTCCCGCTTCACTTCTTACAAGCGGTGTTTGCAGAATTGAGAATATTCCCGAAATAAAGGATGTAGCTCATATTCTTGATATACTTAAAACATTGGGTTCTGAAATAGATATTATAGATACACATACAATAGAAATAGATAATTCAAAGGTTAATCGCTATATTGCCGACTGTGACCAGGTGCAAAGCATGCGTGCCTCCTATTATCTCATAGGTTCACTTCTCGGCAGGTTTAAAAAGGCAACCGTTGCTATGCCGGGTGGTTGCAATTTTGGGGACCGTCCTATCGACCAGCACAAAAAAGGCTTTGAGCTTATGGGTGCTACGGTTGATTTGAAGAATGGTTTTTTCCATGCCGAGACGTCGGGGCTTCACGGTGCTAATATTTATCTTGATGTTGTCAGCGTAGGTGCTACCATAAATATTATGATTGCCTCCGTTCTGGTTGAAGGTATGACTACCATAGAAAATGCCGCCAAAGAGCCACACGTGGTTGATGTTGCAAACTTCCTCAACTCTATGGGTGCTCAGGTAAAGGGTGCAGGTACGGATACCATAAGAATTATGGGTGTTTCACAGCTGCATAGCTGTACATATTCTCTTATTCCGGACCAGATTGAGGTGGGTACCTTTATGATGGCTGCCGCCATAACAGGCGGAGATGTTACCATTCATAACGTCATCCCAAAACACATGGATGCCGTTTCAGCCAAGCTGATAGAAATGGGCGTGGATATTTACGAAGGCGGAGAAAGCATCAGGGTGGTATGTAATAAACCCCTTAAAGGTACTAATGTGAAAACTCTGCCCTACCCTGGTTTCCCCACCGACCTTCAACCTCTTATGGTAACGCTTCTCACCATAGCTGAGGGGACAAGCATTGTCCACGAAAATGTATGGGAAAACAGATTTCAGTATGTAGGTGAATTGCTCCGTTTCGGTGCTAACGTAACGGTTAACGGTCGTCTTGCCGTAATCCAGGGCGTACAGTCTCTGTCAGGGTCTCCCGTTCAGGCTACCGACCTTCGCGCCGGTGCCGCTATGGTAATAGCAGGTCTTGCCGCAGGCGGAATTACCACCGTTAATAACATTAAATATATAGACCGAGGCTATGAGCTTTTTGAGCATAAGCTGACAAGTCTGGGTGCCGATATTAAACGAATTGAGGTTTAGACCCCGCAGAATGAATACTGATTAAGCTTAGCTTAGTCAGTATTTTTATACCATATTCTACCAAATACCTGTATTAATAAAACAAAGCCGCTTTTAAGGAGGATGTTTCTGAAATATCAAGCCATATACAAAAATGCTCGTGTACGGTATCAGAATGACATATGCAATAATGAATTTATCATGGTACCGTAACGGCAGGTTATGCACTTGGCGGCGTAATTTATTACATTCTCAGCAGAAATGGAACTCTTCAGCTTGACGATAAAATAGTTGATGTTTTCGGCGAACAGATTATATTCATTCCTGTCGGTTGTTTCCACGCATTTGATAACAACAAATCAGATTAAGATATGACTATTCTTACTTTTTGGCGTGATTACAGATTTAATGAAGTCTACGAAAAAAAATAAAACAATGGAGCAAATCATTTGTACTTATCAATGAGATCAAGAAATAAATTTTGGAGGATAAAAAGATGAAATTAAACAAGTATATTGACCACACAATTTTAAAACCTGCTACGCAGAAGCACGCTATAGTTAAGCTTTGCAATGAAGCAAAGGAATATGATTTTGCTTCGGTTTGTATAAATTCAAGCTATATTCCTCTTGCTAAAGAGCTTTTGAAGGGTTCGGACGTAAAGGTTTGTACTGTAATAGGTTTCCCTCTCGGTGCCTGCACAACCGAAACAAAGGCCTTTGAAACAAAGGATGCCTATGAAAAAGGCTGTGATGAATTTGATATGGTTATACATATCGGTGCGTTGAAGGATAAAGACTACGACTATGTTCGTGACGATATTAAGGCTGTTGTAGCTGAAGCTAAAGGAAAATGCGTAAAGGTTATTATCGAGACAGGACTCCTTACGGAAGAAGAAAAGGTAATGGCAGTTAAGCTTTCCTGCGAAGCAGGTGCTTGCTTCGTAAAAACCTGCACAGGCTTTGCTGAAGGTATTGCTACAGTTGAGGATATTGCTCTTATGAAAGCCTATGTGACAGGCGGAGTTAAGGTTAAGGCTTCTTCAGGAATAAGAAACAAGGAATCGGCAGATAAGCTCATAGCCGCAGGTGCTGAAAGACTTGGAACATCTGCCGGAATAGCAATTGCCGGAGAGTGACGAATTATGGCTAAAATAACAGGAACAGCAAAACAGATTTATTTTCTTACGAAATACACCGGTACTCAAATGGCAGTTTCGTGCCAAATGAAGATATTAAATTGGTGAAAATATTGGTGCAACCGGATTAACCAATAATAAGCTTTATGATGTGTTAGAAGTTGGTGACTTAATAGGTGCACGGCGTATTATTTGAAACAAAAAGCGGGCTTTCCCTTCAGTTTCTTTTACAATATCCGCAAAAGGTCATTTAAAAAGTGTCCTTTGCCATTACTTTATTTTCATCACGCTCAGCTCCGAAAATCTTGTCAAAGCCTGCACCGGGTTGAGATAAAAACGCTCTGCCGATACGGTTTTTGAATCCAAAATACTGGTCAGCTATAAGCACACCGCCGTTTGCAACAAATTTTTCAACCTTTTTTTGCAACCGCCTCACAAGGAAGATAAGCATGAGGCATTATAAGCTCTGTTTTCTTTGACGGAGGCTCAAAGTTGCTGACACCCATAATATCTGCAACATCAGAGAATGTCCATACATTTGTACAATACGGGCTTTCATCGTGTCCATAACCTCAACAACTGTCGGCTGAGTTGCACCGTTTTCTTTAAAAATTCTGTCTGCATTTCTTATATAGGATGCAAAATTCTGTTCCATAAAGTTTTCCCAGTCAAGCCATGACGCATAGCTTCCGCTTTTTGCCAAAGGTCCTGTCGGCGGGCAAATCTGATAAAAATCAACAAAATCAGCTTTTCGCCTTCTTTAAGTGCCGGCACATTGACCCTTTATTTTTTCCTCACATCAATCTGTGCAATGGTTTTGCCTATCCAATGGTCCGGTACTGCTACCCGGAAAATCGCATATTCCTCCGACAGCTTAATATGGTCGGCTGTGTACCTTATGGCTACCCATGATGCCATTTGCTTTTCCGGGTATACCACCTGGTCTGCACCGTTGCGGGAAAGAAATTTAGTCTGAATACGCGTTCTGCTCTTGATATAACCAGCTTTGCACCGTAATCCTTCAGCAGGGATGTGGTTTCAAGAGAGCTTTGGAAATCACCACCTATTGCCACGAAGCACAATCACAGCCGCAAAGCCGAATATTATAATCTGCGACGGCGTTATATGCCGTTTTATTTGTTGTTTTTCTGTCATATTTCTTCTCCTCCGACGCATTCAGAAAAAGGCTTGATTTTCTATCAAAATCAAGCCTGTCCTGTTAATACTTCACACCGAAAGCTGTAGTTTCACAAGGGAAAGCGGTGATTTAAGGTCACCTGCTTTCAACGTTACATTATTATTCACCAATACCTGTATTTATATGTAAGCTTCTCGGGTTCTGCCACCTTTTTAAAACTCAAACTCAAAGGTAGCTATCTTTTGTTTTGCTATTTTTACGGGAGCGTTAATATCAAATTCTGATATTCTTTCCTCGTTAAGATTTGTAACATAACATTTTTTCGGAGTTGCATAAAGATTTATTTTTGAAATAACCTCATTGTCCGTAGGATTATACAGACGCATAATAATGCTGTTTCTGTCTTCCGCCTTTTTAAATGCGGAGATAACCAGTTTTTTGTTTTCAACCTCAAAAAAGCTTGTTCCCGGAGCAATGTCGCCCTTTGAACATCCTGAAATCTGTACGGCACAGGGCGTTATATTGAATTTCTCAGCCTGTTCAAATACAGCCGCCTCTTCCCAGTTACCACTGTGAGGATATATGGAATATTCCGCATACTGCATTCCGATACATTGTCCGCCCTCCTGGTCGGGATAACAGCTTCCTACACGCATTTCGGTACAGATTGTGTTTCTGACACTTCTCAGCAAGGTTAAAAATACGCTACCGTCTTCTTTTGCTTCAAACTCGGTAAGAGAATTGTTTATAAAAGCAACGCCTGCTTTTTCGTCCGCAATATCAACAAAGGTCTGCATGGGGAGAGTCTGCATATCAGGCTCATAAGCACCATCCGCTGTTTTTACAATGGGTCTTTTGTCTACTGTAAAGTGTCCGTGAGCATAGGAATAATCTGCTTTTATGCCTGTGGGATATACTGCTCTCAATCTGTGGTCTTTAATATTGTTATCAATTTCCACTTTAACGTCAACCTTTTTCTCACCTTTTTTCAGAGTGATAAACGACCGTATTTTAAGCACCTTTTCTGTATCACTTCTCTTTGTTTTCGCAATTCTGTAATCCTCCGGTCTTTCGGCACATTCGGGAAGCTCCATTTTTACTTCAATACCAAGAGTTGCCGAGAGCTCGCCGTTATTCTCCGTCCAGACCTTTGCACCCTGTGCTGTTGAATAATACACTCTGTTATTATCAGGCTCCTGATTTATCCAGTAGCTTCCTGCCTCACCTGTATCTTCAAAGAAATGCATATTATCGTATACTCTGCCGCTTTCTTTTTCTTCAATTCTGACTGTTCCGTTAGTATTTACGGAAACCTTCAGATATTCATTTTCCAAAACGCCCGATACCTTTGAAATTTCATTACCGGTAAGAACCTTCTGAAGCTGAGGACTACATACGAAATTTCTTCCGATAAGCGGTGTTTTTGTCTCGATTTTATATATCTTAAATCCGCCTGCAGGAAGCGTTCCCGTTTCCATATAGACTACGTGTCTGTCCGCCCTGAAGGGTGCAGGACGAAGGTTCTGGTCGTGAACGGGAACGGAAATATCTTCTATTGAAACACGCTGATTTTTCATTTCGTTTCCGTCATTATCCGTTATCTTAAGTTCCCAGATATTATTTTCTTTGGGTACATCAATCAGCACCTTAATTATCTCGTTTCTCGCAAAGGGCAACGGATTATATACTGCAACAAGCAAATCCGAATCATTGTAGCCCGACAAATCCATTCTTCTTATAAGCTTCATCATTGCACGGCGATACGCTACATCCGTGAGGCTGAGTGCCTGATTCAGCCTGCCCACAACATCATTTGCTGTACTGTCCTGAGTAACACCGTTAATTGAATCATGGGGATGAGATTTTAATGTGTATTCCCATGCGTGTTCAAAGAAAGTGCTGTCATATTCCTCCCCTGCCGAAAGCATAGACGCCCCCAGCGGTTCAGCTGTGTATATGAGAAGGTTCTGAAGTTTTTTATTCATCTGTTTAAGGTACAGTCTTGTGGCAAGAGCGTTGCCGGAGCAAGCCGCAGAAGGTCCTTCTCTAAGCTCCCCGTCAACCGTAACGGCATTTTGAATATCTGCTGTTTTCTTGAAGGCTTCTATGTATTCTTCTACCGTAGACATTTTCAGGTTATAATCAACAAGCTTGTTGCCTTCCTCTATAACCTTTGCGAAATCGCTGTTTGCTCCTGAGAAATCGCAACCGCAGAGGAACAGTCTTTCCGTTTCGGACATACTTTCATCATTTGCCGCCCAGCAGTCTTGGAGGTTTTCTTTTAAACCGATTTCAAAAAATCCGGGTTTGCTGAATCTGTGATATTCTGTTATCTCATCCGGGTTTGCTTTATGATATATTAATCCTGCTTCTTCCCATTTCATATGCCAGTTATCATCAGTCGTTCTGCCGCATCTCATCTGCACCAGTACGCTTTCAAACATTTTATGTCTTCCACCCTCACCTAAGCGGGTTGTAAGAATCTTACTGCCATCGGGTGAAGCCCACCAGAATTCGCATTTAGGCGCTCTTTTGCTGGTAACTCGTTTTGCCGTAAAGCAAAAATCTATGCCAAATCCGAGATATATCTGCGGAAACTGTGATATCTGTCCCCAACCAAAGGATGTATATGCTACTTTCATTGTCTTTCCGAGCTTAGCTGAAACGCGGTAGCCTTTCATCAGGTTTCTTATAAGGCACTCCCCATCTATCGGATATAAATCCGGTAGGGTGTACCAGGGTCCTGCTGTTATTCTGCCTTCTTTAACGTATTTTTCCACAAGGTCTCTTTTTTCGGGACGCATCAGCAGGTAATCTTCCAAAATTACGCTTTGACCGTCCATAAGAAATTGACGATAGTCCGGATTTTCGTTTAAGGTCTCGAGAAGCTCGTCCATAAAATCAACTAAAAAGCTTCTGTTTTCCCATAAAGGATATCGCCATTCTCTGTCCCAGTGACTATGGGGTATAATGTGTGCGTTTTTTGTCATAACACTTCGTCCTCCAAATTGTAAAGTTTCTGATTATATTCTAACATATAAACTCTTAAATGTCAATATACTTTGACATAATACTTTCTTTTTTTGTACATAATTAGTACAAAGGAGGAGTTATTTTGTTTGTCACAATATTATTTGTAATACAACTGATTCTGAATATTATAATGGGAATATATTTTGCCTCGTTACTTAAAGAAAAAAATCAAAGTGCCGATGGTATCAAGCACTACAGCCAGGTGGAGCTTAAGAAGCTGAGAGAGCTTAATCACATATCTCTGACAAAGCCGCTTGCCGAGAAAACCAGGCCTCAGAGACTGTCTGATATTGTGGGTCAGAAGGATGGAATAAGGGCGCTTCGTGCCGCAATTTGCAGCGAAAATCCTCAGCATGTTTTAATCTACGGTCCTCCCGGCATAGGAAAAACCGCTGCCGCCCGTCTTATGCTTGAAGAAGCTAAAGCTTATCCGTGTTCACCCTTCAGGGCTAATGCAAAGTTCATTGAAACCGATGCTACCATTATGAGATTTGATGAAAGAAGTGTGGCGGACCCGCTTATAGGTTCTGTTCATGACCCAATTTATCAGGGAGCAGGGGCTTATGGTCCTGCCGGTGTGCCTCAGCCTAAGCCCGGTGCGGTCACAAAGGCTCACGGTGGAATTTTGTTTATTGATGAAATCGGCGAGCTTCATCCCACTCAAATCAACCGACTCTTAAAGGTTTTAGAGGACAGACGTGTGTTTTTTGAAAGTGCCTATTACAGCGAGGATAACGGAAATATCCCCAGGCATATCCATGAAATATTCCAAAATGGACTGCCGGCGGATTTTCGGCTTATCGGTGCTACTACCCGTTCACCCGAGGAAATTCCTCCCGCCATCCGTTCCCGTTGTGTTGAAATATACTTTTCCTCCCTGACGGAAAATCAGCTCTATGAAATTGTTGTAAATGCCGCAGAAACAGGAGGCTTCAGCTTAGATGACGATGCGGCACATCTTATATCACAGTACAGCGAAAACGGGCGTGATGCTGTAAATATGCTTCAAAATGCTGCCGGTCTTTGTATGGTGGAAAACCGCGATACTATCACCCTGAAGGATGCCGAATGGGTGATTGAGACCGGTCGTTACTGTGTTCATAGCTGCCGAAAGGTAGCCGGAGATAGTAAAATTGGCTGTGTAAGCGGTCTTGCCGTAGCAGGAAACGAAGGGACAATAATTGAGCTTGAAGCGGCAATTTCCGAGGGTAGCGGTTTTGATTTGGGCGGTCTTACCGAGGAGGAGGTAATAAAAGCCGGTGGCAGAAGCCTTAAACGCACCTCCACCGCCAAGGTATCAGTTACCAATGCCGTAACGGCTTTGAAACGGTTTTTAAACATTGATTTATCCGATAAGCGTATTACAATAAACGTACCGGGAGGTATTCCCGTTGATGGTCCATCTGCAGGTGTTTCTATTTTTTCGGCTCTCTATTCCTGTGCTACAAAATCCGAAATCAGCAGTGAAATTGCCATGACGGGCGAAATTTCCATAAACGGTAAAATCAATCCCGTTGGAGGAGTATCATCAAAAATCAAGGGTGCAATAACCGCAGGTGCCACCTCTGTAATAATTCCCAAGGGTAACTACCAAAAAAATTTCGAGGACCTGCCTATAAAAATATATCCCGTTGAAAATATAAACGAGGTTATTGATATTATTACAAGCTGAAAAAGGCAGTCTCGTCAAAGCGAGACTGCCTCATATTATTTATTTTTCCGTTCTGTGACGGACAATTATCCGGGACATTCGTCCGTACGGTTTATTTTTATTTCACAAGCATATTAAAGAAAATCTGTGCAAGCTCTGCTCTTACTGCATTTCCTTTCGGGTCAAACATATTACCGTTCTTACCTTTTACATATCCCTTGCTGTTTGCAAAAGCAACCGCCTCTTTTGCCCAATCGGCAATCTCATTATCGTCTGCTACTCCCTATCACTTGCCAAAAATATTTCCTTCTTTAATTTCTCCGTCGCTTACGATGAAGGTCTTGACTTCGTATTTACCGAAATCTGCTTCGCCCGCTATGGTGCCGATGTTAAATTTCACACCTTGAGGAATGTCTTTTGTATTATACATTCTTACAATTATTTTTCCGTCCTTCAACGCCATCGAGGTCATAAGGATATTTCTGTTATCAACCGTTGCCGTAAACTCCTTTTTCTCTCCGCTACCTGAGGGGAAGAAGGATAAGATATACGGTTTTTGGTTGAATGCCTCGGCGTTTAAGTCTATCTCGGAAATATCTGACGTCAGTCTGATATTAAAGTGTCTTTCGCCCATATCTATTCTCGGAGTATATCTGTCAACTCTTCTTAAATCACGATCATCTAAGGTAAGTGCCGCGTTTACCGCCGTATGGTACAGAGAGAGGTACATTTTATTATCTATGCAACTTCCGCCGTAGATTTCGCCGTTAATTACAGCAAAGGATTTTTCTTCAGATTTCAGCATAGACCATTTCTGATATGTAACCTCATTGCCTTCTTTAATAAGCTGTTCCCTGCCGAACATGGTTTGACCCCAATATTCGGAATTTTCGATGGTTGTATCAAAGGAAAGCTTGCACATAATATTTCCGTTATTTGAAAGCACTCTGATATTTACGTCAATATCAGCTCCCGATTTGGGTAATGAATAAGTAACAAAGGCGAAGGAATCCATATAAGCGAATACTGCCTGGATTTTCATTCTTACGTCGCCGTTTTCGATAATTCTTACATTATCAATATCCACCTCCGGGTAGGAGTTAAGCTGATTTGCTTTTTCGCGGCTTACGAGAATAAATTCTCCGATTTTTTCCGGATAGGCATCAATTACAAAGCCCCACGGGTCTTCGTTATCCTTAAACACTTCCAGCTTGCAGGAATTTTCTTTAAGAAGCTCCTTGCCGTCAACACAATATCTATCTATAAGACCTGTTTTCTTATTGACAGATACTGTCATTCTGTCGGTAGTAACTTCAATTACATCGCCATTGTCTTTGTGTGGTCTAACCTGTGCATAATCCTTATAAACATCAAGCTTACAGTCAAATCTGTTAATGCTCATGGGTTTAAGCTTTGCCTTGAAGGATACCTTCTTCCTCCAATCCAGGTGAAGTGCCGACTGCTCCGATTCATTCTGAGAGGGCAGAGGATTTCTGTTTTCGTCAAGTACGGTTATAACTGTTGTTTCATCTATATTCCAGTTCTGGTCAGCAAGCTGAACCTCTGTCTCGAAAACATCTTCTATTTCATAAGGATGGGGATTATATACAATTATCGGTATTTCACCATCATTTGCCTTTTTCTGTCCCCTGCAAAGGTTAAAGAATGCACGCGCAATCAGCTTATCCGCCACATCCTCCACATAGCCCAGACGTGCCAGACTGTCAGTCTCCGCATCCATAATCATAGAGCCGGGCAGAATATCGTGGAACTGGCAGAAAAGCAGAGATTTCCACGCCTCTTCAAGAGCTTTTTTATCATAATCCACTCCCGAAGCACACAGCATTTTTTCGCAAAGACTGATTTTACCTTCGCAAATACGGTTTTTCTGTTTAATTCTCGCCATTGAGCTGTAGCAACCTACCATTATATGATGGAGCGAGGCTGTACGTACAGGTAATTTTGATTTATCAAGAGTTTTGAAATATTCTTCGCTGTCGGAATGAATAATATTCACATCGGAGCTTTTCATAAGCTCTGCTATGTTTTCCAAATCAATTCTTGAAGGACCGCCGCCGTGATTTCCGATGCCCCAGGTTAAAAGACCGTTTTCATTATCCTTATATTTTTCGCAGTATTCCTTAATTTCCTTCGCCGCTTCTCCCCTTGCGGTGTTATAGCCTTCATAACAGCGGTGACCTATAACCTCACTGCCGTCAAGTCCGCGCCATATAAAATCACCATGTTCAAGCTTTCCGGGACGCATCACTATATAGGCATCATAGCCCGCTTTTTTAAGTATCTGCACCAGGCCTATGCTGTGACCGAATGGGTCAAAATTAATAGCTGTTGTAGGCGTCACACCAAAATGCTTTTCAAAAAATTCTCTGCCGACTTCAATCTGTTTTATAATACAGTCACCCGTAGGCAAATTACAGTCAGGCTGCAGATACCAGCCGCCCATTATCTTCCATTTACCCTCTTTAACCAGCTTCTGTATTCTCGCAAACAATTCCGGTTCATATTCCAAAATCCATTCATACAGCACCGCTTCATTATGGTTGAAGACAAAACCGTCATATTGCTCGCAAAATTCCGCCGCAACCCTGAAGGTAGAAATGGCTTCTGCTGCTCCTTCATTCCATCTCCAAAGCCATACAGGGTCCAAATGTGCATTACATAATAAAAATAAATTTTTCATTTTCTCACTCTCCGTTGTAAAAACAAATATAACACAACATCATTATACCAATTTTTAGACGATATGTCAATATTAATCTGCATATACCCACGGAAATTTCATAGCTTATTGCAATAATGTTACAAATGTTGTAAAATATAATTGGTGATGAGTTATGAAAGATATAATAGTACAAAATTTTAACCAATTAATAGACGAAAGATGTCAATGTG
>JAZSKI010000042.1:0-32672 GCA_045534775.1 Clostridia bacterium
TCCTGTCTTTTTCATAGCAAACTCCTTTTCTTTGTCTTTTATAATAACCATCAGAATAGTAACTACCATTATTTCCTTTTAATCAATATTTGCTTGTAAGAACAACTGTTTGTGTATATTCTTCACACACTACAGTTAAGAACGGTTTTTTATCACAGATTTTTTTGCAAATTTCACTTACAAATTAAAATGTTATTCCGAAAGGCTTCCCCTCGAGGGGAAGCTGTCACGAAGTGACTGATGAGGTGTAGCTTGCAAGCAATAGTTGTTTCATTTTCACCTCATCACAGTTGCTTCGCAACCCACCTTCCCCTCAAGGAGAAGGCTTTTATCCCTTACATATCAAAGTTTAGAATCAGTGAACAATTTAGATGCCACTTGTTTTGTCGATATGCAAACTTCGTTTGCTCGATATTTTTGCTATCGCAAAATCGATATGTTTCTCGCTTCGCTCAAAACTCGATATGATATAAATCTCGTTGCCGTAAGGCAACATATCGAGCCATCTGGCATATCGAGTGCTTTAGCACATATCGAAAATCTCGCCAGAGATTTATATCGCTGAATAGATTTAACTTCCGTTAAAACTATTTTATCATAATATATATCTTTTGTCAACGGAATCTTCCGATTACCGAGCAAATTGCAAAAACAGCAATATCTACCGCAACTATGGTAGCACCTACAGGCGTTGACGCTGCAATTGATATTAATATTCCCAGTGCTGTTCCCGATACTGCAATTACAGCTGAAAAAATTATGGTTCCCTTAAAACTTTTATTCAGTCTCATTGCAGAAAGAGGCGGGAATATTATAAGTGCTGAAACAAGGAGTGAACCTACAAGTTTCATTGCAAGCACTATTATTATTGCTGTCATAATTGCTGTCATCAGATTATATGCCGACACGTTTATGCCTGTTGCCTCCGCAAAGGTTTCGTCAAATGTAACCGAAAAAATCTTGTTATAAAATAGCATAAAGACCGCTATTACAACCACCGACATAATTACACAAAGGTATACATCAGTCTTTGAAAGGGTAAGTATTGCCGTAGACCCGAAAAGCGTACTGCAAACATCTCCCGATACATTGGCAGAAGTGGAAAATGTATTCATAAGCAGGTAGCCTGTTGCCAGCGAACCTACCGAAATCATAGCTATTCTTGCATCACCATTTACCTTTGCATTTTTGCCTGCTTTAAGTAAAAGCACCGCCGCCGCGACAGTCATCGGAAGCACAATTATTGTGTCACCTGTAAATCCAAGTACAGTTGCTATTGCTATTGCACCAAATGCCACATGGGACAGCCCGTCACCAATAAATGAGAAGCGTCTCAGCACCAGAGGTACGCCTAAAAGTGCTGAGCACAGTGCAATTAAAATGCCCGTTACCATAGCGTAGCGTACAAAGGGATAAGTAAAATATTCCAATACATTCATATTTCTTCCCCCTTGTGTATAAAAAGACTTGATGCAGGGCTTGTAATATAGTCTTCCTTTTTCCCGAAGAAAAGAGGGTTCTTGTCTAAATGAAGAATATGGGTGGCATATTCAACCGACAATGTATCGTGGGATATCATTATTACCGTAACACTATCCTCACGGTTAAGTTTATTTATAATTTCATACATTTCTTCCGCCGCTTCAGGGTCGAGACCCGACACAGGCTCGTCCAGAATAATCATCTTTCTTGCAGCACAAAAAGCCCTTGCAAGCAAAACCCTCTGCTGCTGACCTCCCGAAAGGTCGCGGTAGCATTTGTTTTTCAAATCGGATATACCCATTTTTTCCATAGCAGACAAAGCCTTTTTCTTATTCTCTTTCCCGTGAAACGTCACAAATCCGCAACAACCCGAAAGGACTATTTCATATACGGTTGCAGGAAAATCCCTTTGGACCGCTGTTTGCTGAGGCAGGTAGCCAATATGGCTTTTTTTCATATCACCACAAAAGGCTATGCTTCCTCCGATTGGCTGAACAAGCCCTAAAAAAGCCTTTATAAGCGTGCTCTTCCCTACTCCGTTTTTGCCTACTATACACAGATAATCACCTTCGCAGACTTCAAAGCTTATGTCGCTGCAAACCGCCTTACCTCCATAGCCCAATTCAACATTTTCACATATTATTTGCTTCTTCATATTTTCTCTTCCTTATTATATATTAATTTATGACAGAGCTTTTTTCAGCACCTGCAAATTCTTTTCCATAACAGAGAGGTAAGTTTTGCCCAAAGAGAGGTTTACCGATTGACATGAATCCATTACCAGAATTTCGCAGTTTTTATTATTGGAATTTCCGATAACAGTTTCCGCTATGGAATTGTTTGAATTTTCAATTATAAGAACATTATCTGCTCCCGTCTCATTAATTTTATTTGCCAGCATTATTACCGTATCAAAGCTTGCCTCCGTATCGGCGGAGCACCCGTCAAAGGCAGCATAATAATTTATTCCGTAGTCTTCTGTTAAATGTTTAAACGGAAAGCTGTCGCAGAAAATCAGAGCCTTATCTCCCATATTTTTAACAGTCTCTTCATACTGACTGTCAAGAGCCTTTAATTTTGACGTATACTCCCGGGCATTTTCTCTGTAGTATTCAGCATTTTCCTTATCTGCCCTTACCAATGCTTCACAGATTATATTCACTAAGCTTTCGCTTTTCCTCAGAGACAACCAGATATGCTCATCAGAATTTTCGTGTTTTTCCCCTTCACTATGATGGTGCGAAATTCCGATTTCCTCCATCATATTAATGCTTGTTCCTTTATTTTTCAGCCCCGTTGCCCAGTTATCCGAAGGCCCTCCTACATATATGAACAAATCACTTTTTGTGATTTTCGCCATATCTGCCGCAGAAGGCACATAGCTGTGCAAATCCTCTCCATTAGCTGCCAGTAAGGTTACCTCCGCCTCTTTATCGCCAATAATATTTTTTATCCAATCATATTGGGGAAAGGCGCTGCACACTACTGTTAATTTACTGTTATTCACAGCTACAGTACTGCATCCGCATAAAAATATTGCTGCAATTATTATACACAGTTTTTTTATCATTTTACTTTTTCTCCCTTATGACAATCTTTACATACACCCATAAGCACCGTGCTGATTTCATCTATTTTAAAGGAATTATCCTGCATTATCTGGTTCAAGATTTTATCCGATGCCTCGCTGTTCATATGGAGCAGCCTGCCACAGCTTTTGCATTTCAGATGCAGATGCTCACCGCATTTTTCACAGTCCATAATCTGATATACAAAATTGCGGCTGCCCTCGCGGACAAATCTACGCACGCCGCCTTCCTTAAGCATCGCCGTAATAAGCCTGTAAATCGTACTTTTACCCGGCATATCGTCTCCGCCTTCCTCACGCATGGTATTTGTGATTTCTTCTATTGTAAAGGCTCTGTCTCTGTGACGGCTTAAAAAATCCTTAAGTGCCTTCTTTTGCATTGTCTGATACTGTGCCATCAGCCCACCTCCGAGTATAAAATTGAGAATATTTCTCATATTCAATTATACACCAATATTTTTTCGTTGTCAAGGAAAAATTAATTAAAATTTCACATTGACAAACGGCTATATAATTGTTATAATATTATAAGTAGATTATTTTAACGGAGGAATGAAAAATGATAGAACTTATCCGGGGCGGCGTTTATCTTGTTGACGGTAAAACCATTATTCCTGCTGATGCCGATGGCGAAGCGGAAATAAAAAATAAATATGGTAAGGATACGAAAAACGCAAAATGCGGTACTATGGCGGATAAAATCTTAAAAAGCCACAATACCTCAGGCGATGACAACAAGCTTAAAATTAAATTTGATGCTATGGCATCTCACGACATTACATACGTAGGTGTTATACAGACGGCGAGAGCCAGCGGTCTTGAGAAGTTCCCTCTCCCCTATGTTCTTACCAACTGTCATAACAGTCTTTGTGCTGTAGGCGGTACTATTAACGAGGATGACCACATGTTCGGTCTTTCAGCCGCTAAGAAATACGGCGGTATATATGTTCCGGCACATCAGGCGGTTATTCACCAGTATATGCGTGAGGAATTTGCCGCTTGCGGTAAGATGATATTAGGCTCTGACAGCCACACCCGTTACGGTGCTATGGGTACTATGGCAATCGGCGAGGGTGGTCCTGAGCTTGTAAAACAGCTTCTTTGCAAAACCTATGATGTTGACTATCCCGATGTTATCTGCGTAGTGCTGGAGAACGCTCCCGTACCCGGAGTAGGTCCTCAGGACGTTGCTCTTGCCATTATCGGCGAGGTTTTCAAAAACGGTTTTGTTAAAAATAAGGTTATGGAATTTGTAGGTGACGGTGTTCATAATCTCAGTATGGATTTCCGTATCGGTATTGATGTTATGACTACAGAAACCACCTGTCTGTCCTCCGTATGGGTGACTGATGAAAAAACCAAAGCATTTTTTAATATTCACAAACGCGGCGATGCTTATTATAAAATGGAGCCTGATGCTGTAGCATATTACGCAGGTGCAGTTCGTGTGGACCTTTCAAAGATTCGTCCTATGATAGCTATGCCCTTCCATCCCAGCAACACCTACACCATCGAGGATGTAGTGGCAAATCCTGCGGATATTTTAAGAGAGGTTGAAAAGACTGCTTCTGCTCAACTTGAAGCACCTAACATAAACTACAAGCTGACGGATAAGGTTCGTGACGGCAAATTATATGTTGACCAGGGCGTAATCGCAGGCTGTGCCGGCGGTGGTTTTGAAAACCTTTGTGCCGCCGCTGATATTCTTGAAAATACGAGTATCGGTAACGGTGAATTTGCTCTCAGCGCATATCCTTCCAGCCAGCCCGTATATATGGAGCTTATCAGAAACGGAGCGGCGGCGAAGCTTATGGCGGCGGGTACTACCATTCGTACTGCTTTCTGCGGTCCCTGCTTCGGTGCAGGTGATGTCCCCTCCAACAACGCTCTCAGTATCAGACATTCTACCAGAAACTTCCCCAACCGCGAAGGCTCTAAGCCCGGTCAAGGTCAGATTTCTTCCGTTGCACTTATGGACGCACGTTCCATTGCGGCTACGGCGAAAAACGGCGGCAGACTTACTCCCGCTACGGATTTGGATATTAATTATACCAATCCCGAATACACCTTTGATGATACTGTATATAAGAACAGAATATATAAAGGCTTCGGTAAGGCTGATTCTTCCGCCGAGCTGAAGTTCGGTCCGAACATTGCCGACTGGCCGAAGATGGGTCCCCTGACGGATAACCTTATGCTTAAGATTGTTTCCGTTATAAACGACCCCGTAACCACGACAGATGAGCTTATTCCTTCGGGCGAAACCTCTTCTTACCGTTCAAATCCCCTGAAGCTGGCAGAGTTTACTCTTTCCAGAAAAGACCCTGCTTATGTTGAAAATGCAAAGAATGTACAGAAGCTGGAAAATATCCGCCGTGAGGGCGGCGACCCCACCGTATGTCCCGAGCTTTCAGCGGCGGCGGCTAAGATGAAGGATGTTTGTCCTTCTGCGGATTTTGAAAACACCTCTATCGGCAGTGCTATCTTTGCGGTGAAGCCCGGTGACGGTTCTGCAAGAGAGCAGGCGGCTTCCTGTCAGAAGGTGCTTGGCGGCTTTGCCAATATTGCTAACGAATATGCCACCAAGCGTTACAGAAGCAATCTGATTAACTGGGGTATGCTTCCCTTTATAATTGAAAAAGGCGACCTCCCCTTTGAAAACGGCGAATATGTTTTCGTTGAAGGCGTGCGTAATGCAATAGAAAATAAAAAGGCATCCATAAAAGCGTACTCTCTCACAAGCGGTAAAGCCTTTGAGCTTACAATTGCCGATTTGACTGATGATGAACGTAAAATCATCCTTGCAGGTTGTCTCATAAACTACTATGCAAACTGATTAATAAAAAAATTTAAAAATTTTAAAAAAAGACTTGCTAAATTTTTATATATGTGATATAATAGTTAGTAATGATTATAAATAATAAGTTTTTTAAATTATTAGGAGGTACAAAATGGAAACAGCAAAAATAATTGTAGGCGTATTACATATACTCCTCTCAATCGCGATCATCGCTTTAATTCTCTTACAGTCGGGTAAACAGGCAGGACTGTCCGGTGCCATTTCAGGTGCGGCAGATTCCTTCTTCGGTAAAAACAAAGGCAGAACAATGGATGCCAAGCTTGCAAGATTTACAAAAATCTGTGCTGTAGGCTTCCTCGTAACATCCTTATTCTTGGCTTATGGCGATACAATTATGCCTGATACTCCCGCTCCCACAGAAGGAACCGAGGCTGTTGAAGGCGAAGTCGTTACACCCGATATTAATGTTGTAACCGAAGACGGCGAAACAGTTGATACCGATATAGTAGGTGAACCTACAGCTCCTGCGGCAGAATAATTTAATAAGTAAAAGCATCGGTAAATTAATATTGCAATTTATTCTGATGCTTTTTTTGTAAAATATATTAATTTTGAGGTGACTGAAATGAATGACAAAAAACTCAGCCGGAGTGACAGCTTTTTCGGTATGCACTTTGATTTCCATGCAAGTCCCGATTGCGTTGTGAATATTGAAGGTACTGCCGAGCTTCTCGACAAAATGTTAACAAGAATCAAACCCGATTTCGTTCAATGCGACAGTAAGGGTCATCCCGGTATTACAAGCTTTGAATCGGATTACGGTCCTTCCGCCGCCTTCCCTGACGGCATTTCCCCTCTTCAGATATGGCGTGATGTGACAAATAAACATAACACCGCTCTTTACGCCCACTATTCCGGCGTTATTGATGCAAACTACATAAATCTTCATCCCGAAGCCTCTGTAACAAACGCCGACGGCACTACCCACCCTACAGCTACCAATATGTTTTGTAATTATGTGGATGACCGTATGATTCCTCAGATGAAGGAGCTTGCCGGTAAGTACGGGGTTGACGGTATATGGATCGACGGCGATTGCTGGGGCGTTTTACCTGACTATTCACCGAAATGTTTAGAGGAATTTACCAAAGCTACGGGTATTACCGAAATTCCAAGAAGTTCCGAAGATAAATATTATCCCGAATTTCTTGAGTTTTTGCGAGATAAATATAAGGCATTTTTGAAGCATTATGTAGAGGAAGTTCACAAGGAATATCCTGATTTTGAAATTTGCAGTAACTGGATGTATACTATGTATGCTCCCGAAAAAGCCGAGATAGGTCTTGACTTTCTCTCAGGCGACTACGCTCCCATAAGAAGTGTCCGCGAGGCACGTTCTCACGCCAGATGTATAGCTCCACAGAACAAACCCTGGGATTTGATGGCTTGGGGATTTTCCGGTGATATTGCTTCTGCCGGATTTAATGTAAAACCTCCTGCTATGCTTAAACAGGAAGCGGCAGTTACCATCGCTTTAGGCGGCGGCGTTCAGTTTTATTGCATACAGAGATTTGACTCTACCTTGGTTGACGGATTTATCGACAATTTTGCAGAAGGCGGCGCATTTATCCGCGAAAGACAAAAATACTGTCAGGGCAGTAAATCAACCTCTGATACCACTATATTCCTGTCGAAAAATTCTATGTACAGAGCTCAGCAACAGCCCTATACACCTCGCCGTGTGGATATTCAGAATCTTGACGGTGCGCTGGCTTGTATCCTGGAAAACGGTCGTGCAACCGATATTTCGGCTGAGCATCAGTTAGAAGAAAATATTTCAAGATATAAATTCGTTATAGTTCCCGAATGGGCTGAGATGACAGAAGAAAGCATTGATTTCTTTACAGCTTTTGCCGAAAAGGGTGGAAATCTCCTTGTAGTAGGTGCTGATGCGGTTACTGCTTTCTCCAAGGTAACGGGAATTAAATATTCCGATGCTGTCGAAGGCAATCTCTATTTCGGCAAAGGTGAGCTTGGTGCACCCGGAAGTACCTGCACCAAATACCGCAAAATCGAGGCTTTAGGCGAAAACAGCAAAGCCTTGCATAAAACCTCTGATTCCTATGCAAAACCGGGTTATTTTGAAACTACTGCCGAAACTACTGTGGGCAAAGGTAAGATAATCACCTTAAGCGCGAATGTTTTCTCACGCTACAATCAGCTTAAATCAAGCTATATAAGAAAGTATATAGGAAGTCTTTGTGATGTTGCATATCCTGCACCCAAGGCAAGAATCAAGGGTACAAGCTTCGCTGACCTTTCTATCCAGGCTAAAGACGGCAAGGAATATCTGCATTTGGTAAACATCTCAGGTCTTGCCTGCCTCTCTGAAACTGTAATCTATGATGAAATTCCCGTTCTGACAGACTTTACAGTTGAGGTTATTTGTGATAAAAAGCCCGAAAAGGTAATTATGCAACCTGACGGCAGAGAGCTTGAATTTTATTTCAGCGACAAGACCCTTGAAATTAAGATAGACAAGCTTGAAATACACGGTATTTTAGAAATAATATAAAAATATATAAACTTTACAAAGGAGAAATAATTATGAAAGAAAAATTAGGCGCAAAACACTATGTCCTCGGTATTCAGCATTTGTTTGCAATGTTCGGTGCTACGGTTCTTGTTCCTGCATTGACAGGCATGGACCCCTCTATAGCTCTTATTTCAGCCGGTCTCGGTACTTTACTGTTCCATTGGATTACCGGTTTTGAGGTTCCCGTTTTCTTAGGTTCCAGCTTTGCTTTTATAGCTGTAATCCAGACGGTGCTTGACGGAAATCCCGCGGCAAATATGCCCAAGCTTCAAGGCGGTATAATTGCGGCAGGTCTCGTTTATGTTATCATTGCGGCAATAATCTACTTTGTTGGCGTTGAACGAATTAAAAAGCTCTTCCCCACAGTAGTTACCGCACCTGTTATCATAGTAATTGGTCTTAACCTCAGTCCTACAGCCATTGCAAATGCTCAGATGTGCTGGCCTATTGCTGTAATCACAATCCTTGCTGTTATAGTTACAATGTGCTTCACAAAAGGATTTTTCAAGCTGGTTCCCGTACTTATCGGTCTTGTAGTAGGCTATGTTGCAACTCTTATCTTCGACCTTACGGGTCTTACGGCTTCTATGGGAATTATCGGTTCCGACGGTCAGGTTATTCAGAAATTTATAGATTTCTCTGTTATCACAAACGCTGATTTCTTCCTGGATTTCTCTAAATTCAGTTTGCCGCAGTTTGATATTACCGCTATCAGCATCATTGCTCCCATCGCTCTTGTAACCTTTATGGAGCATATAGGTGATATTACTCTTAACAGTAGTGTTGTAGGTAAAAATTTCCTCGGTAAACCCGGTCTTCACAGAACTCTTTTAGGTGACGGTCTTGCAACCGCTCTTGCAGGTCTTTTAGGTGCACCCGCCAACACAACCTACGGCGAAAACACCGGCGTGCTTGCTGTTACGAAGATGTATGACCCCAGAGTTCTTAGAATTGCCGCTGTTTTTGCGATTATTCTCGGTCTCTTCGGTAATTTCGGCGCAGTGCTTCAGACTATCCCTGTTCCTGTTATGGGCGGTGTCAGCATAATTCTTTTCGGTATGATAGCAAGCGTTGGTCTTCGCAGTCTTTCTGAGGCACAGCTTGATTTCTCCCACAGCAGAAACCTCATCATAATAGCTCTTGTGCTTGTATTCGGTTTGGGACTCGGTTCGGTTCAGATTACCGACAGCGTTTCTCTTTCCGGTTTGTTTGTTGCAACCGTAATTGGTGTTGTAGCTAACTTAATATTACCTGAACAAGCATAAAAACAAATATTACACAATAAATGTTATGCGGGCGGATGCAGTCATCCGCCCCTGCAAATTTTTATCCTTGCAGAAGCATGCTCTTGCCGCCCTGCAGGTTTTTTCGGAGGCAAATATGGAAATAAAATCCTTTTTAATTGACCAGACTAACTGTTATATAATATGGGACGAAACCACTCTTGAAGGAGCAGTAATCGACCCTGCGGACAGCTCTGTTCTCCCGTTCATAGCCGAAAATCGGCTTAAAATCAAATATGTAATTTTAACCCATTGCCATTTCGACCATATTGGCGGTGTAAGTAAGATTGCAGACAGCTGTGGTGCAGAAATTGCAATCCACAAGGCTGATGCCGTAGGGCTTACGGATAACCGTTATAATTTAGGGTCTATGTTCGGCGGAGATTTTATTCAGGGTGAAGCGGACATGTTGCTGACCGACGGAGACGTTCTGCGTCTTGGCAATATTTCACTTAAAATCCTCCACACCCCGGGTCATACAGCAGGCGGTATCGGCATTTTAGCCGATGACACCGTCCTTTTTTCGGGAGATACCCTTTTTTGCCGCAGTATCGGCAGAAGTGATTTCCCCGGCGGTAATCACACGGTTTTGATTAATTCAATTAAAACAAAGCTACTGCCTTTAGGTGACTCCGTCACCGTTTATCCCGGTCACGACAGACCCACAACTATCGGAGAGGAAAAAAGGTTTAATCCTTATTTAATACCATGAAAATATATATCGAAGGTCATAATTTAATACAGCCTGTATTTGAAATTGTCCGTGCCGTAACAGGTCTTTCTTCTGCCGTTACGGAAACACCATCGGATGCGGATGTCATAAGCCGCTATGACGGGGCAGAGGTCACAACGGAAATTTTATGCGACGGTATTCGATACAGCGACCGCCGTCCTGTCACCACCTTTGTCGGCAGAAATTCTAAACAGGCTCTTACGGATACAGTGAAAAAATCTTACTACGAGCTTGCCTGCGGCATCTACGAAAAAAAGCTTCCCTGGGGGTTTATGACAGGTATCAGACCTACATCTATAGCTAAAAACTACGATAACCCGCTTCTTATGTCTCAGGATTTTTTAACTGATGAGAATAAGGCATCTCTTGCCGTCACCGTTAAAAATAACCGTCCGTCCATCGACCCTCGTTCTCTCGGAATCTATATCGGTATTCCCTTTTGTCCTACCCGCTGTCTTTATTGCTCCTTTGTTTCTCTTCCTATGGACAAGCAGAAACAGTATGTAGAGCCTTATGTGGACCGTCTCTGCCACGAAATAGAGTATACGGGTGAAAAGCTGAAAAGCTGTGGCAGAGCTACAAATTCCGTCTATATAGGCGGTGGTACGCCTACTTCCCTGTCGGCAGAACAGCTGGGCAGAATTATAGATGCCGTAAACACCCATATAGGTGACGGGTTTGAATTTACCGTTGAAGCAGGCAGACCCGATACCATAACCGAGGCAAAGCTCCTTGCTATGAAGGAAGGCGGCGTTACCCGAATAAGCATAAATCCTCAGACTCTTAATGATGATATTCTGCGAAACATCGGCAGATGTCATAACAGTACAATGTTTTTTAACGCCTACGAAATGGCGGATAAATTCGGTTTTAAAAATATAAATACGGATGTTATAGCAGGTCTGCCGGACGAGACCTATGATATGTTCGTATCATCCCTTACGCGGCTTGCGGAGCTTTCACCTGCATCTGTAACTGTTCATACTATGTGTGTCAAGCGTGCCGCTTCACTTACAAAAGGTGATATTTCGGGGTCTCACGCCGCTGATATGATTGATTTTTCACAAAAACTGCTACAGGGCATGGATTATATTCCCTATTATATGTACAGACAGAAGGACAGTATTGATAATCTTGAAAATACCGGTTACTGCAAAAAGGGCTATGAATGTATTTATAATCTCTTTATGATGGAGGATATGGGCAGTGTTATCGGTATAGGGGCAGGTAGCAGCAGTAAGGCTGTTTTCCACGAAAGCGGTCGTATTGAACGGGTGTTCAACCTGAAGGATGCCCACGAATATATTAAAAATTTTGATGTAATTTTAAGCAGAAAAGACAAATATTTTGAAATTCTTGAAGAATGTTGATTTTTTATTGTCAAAAACTTACAATTATTTTTATATTTTGCAAAAATCTATTTACATCGAGAAAAAAATCTGATATAATATATATATAATCATAGAAAGGTTTGTGATATTATGAAAGACTCTTTTGCAACCATTGCTCAACGACTTGCTTCTCTTCGGGATATTATGAACGTCTCCGTCAAAGAACTGGCAGATGCTATTGGTATCAGCGAAGATGAATATATTGAACACGAAAAAGGCATTATAGATTTTCCCCTTACCTTTTTACTTAAGGCCGCCCGCTGTCTGGGTGTTGATATAACCGATTTGCTGACGGGCGAATCTCCGAAGCTATCGATTTACAGTGTGGTGAAAAAAGATAAGGGTCTGCCTATTGAGCGCCGTGTTGGTTTTGAATATTCAAACCTTGCATTCTTGTTTAAAAACCGCAATATAGAACCTCTTAAAGTAATCGCCAAATACGATGCTGAGCTGGAAAATCAACCTATTCAGTTGAGTTATCATAAGGGTCAGGAATTTGACTATATTTTAAGCGGCAAGCTAAAGGTACAGGTCAATGATAAAATAGAGATACTTGAACCCGGCGATTCAATTTATTACGATTCCAATTACGGTCATGGTATGATTGCCGTCGGCGGTAGCGACTGCGAGTTTATTGCAATTGTAACCAAAATAGAAAAATAAGGAGATAAAGATATGACTTTTTACAAAGAATATGTTGAAGAGACCTTCGACCAAAACAGGGTTCTGACGGACTTTAAAATTAAAGTTCCCGAAAACTTCAACTTTGCTTATGACGTTATGGATAGATTCGCCGCCGAAAATCCAAGTGGCGAAGCCCTTGCCTGGTGTAACGTAGAAGGCGAGGAAAGATTTTTCACCTATGCAGATATTAAAACTCTGAGTGATAAAACTGCCAATTTTCTTCAGTCGCAGGGTATTACCCGCGGCAGTAAGGTTATGCTGATTTTAAAACGCCACTATGAATGGTGGTATACGGTGCTGGCTCTTCACAAGCTGGGTGCAGTTTGTATTCCCGCAACCAATCTTCTTACAAAAAAAGATTTGGTATATCGTTTTCAAACGGGTGAAATATCTGCTGTTATTGCGTCAGGTACCTGTGACATAACAAAATACATAGACGAGGCGGCTCCTGAATGTCCTACTCTTAAAACTAAAATTATCGTTCGCGGCAGTCGCGAGGGTTGGCTCAATTTTACCGACGAGGTTGAAAAGGCTTCTTCCGATTTTATAAGACCTACGGGCGAGCTTGCGTCTCAGAACACCGATTTAATGCTCCTTTATTTTACCTCCGGTACATCAGGTATGCCTAAGATGGTAGCTCGCGATTATACCTATCCTTTAGGTCATATTTTAACTGCTAAGCATTGGCACAATGTAGTTGACGGCGGCAGGCATATAACCGTTGCCGAGACAGGCTGGGCTAAAGCCGTATGGGGTAAAATTTACGGTCAATGGTTCTGCGGAACTGCTCTTTTTGTATATGATTTTGATAAATTTGTGGCAAACGATGTCCTTAGTATGGTTTCCAAATACAAGGTTACAACCTTCTGTGCACCCCCTACCATTTACAGATTTTTCATTCAGGAGGATTTGTCTAAATACGATTTATCCTCTCTGACCTACGCCTGCACCGCAGGTGAGGCATTAAACGCCGAGGTTTTTGAACGATTCAAGGAATATACGGGTCTTCGTCTTATGGAAGCCTTCGGGCAGTCGGAAAGCACCGTTCTTATCGGTACTCTTGTGGGTATGGAATCCAAACCCGGCTCTTTAGGCAAGCCTTCTCCCCAATATGATATAGATTTGGTTGACGATGACGGCAACAGCGTTGATGTGGGCGCAACAGGCGAAATTGTTCTGCGGACCGACGGTAATACCATAGGTATTTTCAAAGGCTATTACAAGGATGACGAAAAAACAAATTCCGTATGGTATGACGGTCTTTACCACACAGGTGACCTTGCCTGGAAGGACGAGGACGGCTATTATTGGTACGTAAGCCGTAAGGATGATTTGATTAAAAGCTCCGGCTACCGTATCAGTCCTTTCGAGGTTGAAAGCGTGTTGATGGAGCATCCTTCCGTTGTGGAATGTGCCATCACGGGCGCTCCCGACCCGGTAAGAGGTCAGGTAATCAAGGCAACCATAGTTCTTGCCAGGGATTATGTTCCTTCCGAGGAGCTGAAAAAAGAGCTTCAGACTTATGTTAAGGTTAATACCGCACCTTACAAATATCCCCGTATAGTTGAGTTTGTAAATGAGCTTCCCAAAACCATCAGCGGTAAGATTAAAAGAACCGACATAAGAGGTAATAAACAATAAACACTAATGCTTTGGCAATTTCTGTTGCCAAAGCCTGATTTTTTATATATTGGAAAAATTGCAGTTTTTAAATCATTATTAAACTTTTTTTCGCATATATTAAAATATATTACTTAAAGAGGAGATTATAATGAGACGCAAAAACCGTATTTTCCGTAGTGGTGTGATTGCTGTGCTTGCAGTTGTTACCGTTTATTTCAGCACCCATGTGTTGGTTTATCAGATAAAAAACTATGCTATGCCGAAGACCTTTCTTTCCGCCGAGGTTACGCCTGAGGGCGAAATCGTTGCTACTACCGTTAAAACAGACGGTATTATCGGTGTTCTCGGGAAGATATTTGATTTGGTTTTAGGCGGTAATTTTGCGGATACTACTATGGCAATGACTCTGTCGGGAAATTTTACGGATATTGAGCGTCCCACGGTAATAGAAACCGCCGCCTCACCGCCGCCTGAAAATACTGCCCTTGAGCGTACTATAAGCGGTAGCGGCGGAAAGCTGAAATTAAACGAAAAAATCAGTATAAACAACGAAACATCCTACCTCCTCGACGAGAGCAGTCTTCTTGACGGCAAGCCTGCCTTTAAAAGCCCTCCCAAGGTGCTGATTGTACATACTCATTCCACCGAAAGCTATCATCCGTCCGAGGCTTATAATTTCACCCACACCTCCGCTGACCGCAGTACCGATAACAGATATAATATGATAAGAATTGGCGAGGAGCTTAAAAAGGAGCTTTCGAAGCAAGGCATCGAAGCCATACATATAACTGAGCTTTTTGATTATCCCGAATATAATAATTCTTATGCCCGTTCCTGCGTAGCAGTCGAAAATATTTTGAAAAAAAACAAGGATATACAAATCGTCCTTGACCTGCACCGCGATGCTATTGTCACCGCCGATAAGCAAAAAACCAAAATCATAACTGAAATAGACGGTGAAAAGGTGGCTCAGCTGATGCTGGTGGTGGGGACTGATGAGTTAGGACTTGCTCACGATAACTGGCGTAGCAATCTGAAATTTGCCGTCAATCTCCAACGACAGTTAATTAAAACAGGCGAAAATCTGGCAAGACCTATAAACCTGCGAACCTCCCGGTTCAACGGTCACACCGCCCCCGGTGCAATAATTGTAGAGGTTGGCGCTACGGGTAACACTATGGAGGAAGCCCTGCGGTCAACCAAATATTTAGCTGAAGCTTTAAAAAAGACAATAAAATAAGGGCTCAAAACAGCCCTTATTTTATTATTAATTTTCTACTCTGAGAGACGTATCTTCAAGCAGAGTTACGTCAATAGTTTTTGTTACACCGTCGCGTACTATGGTGATTTTCAGGATTTCGCCTGCGGCGTGGGTATCTCTGATTTCATTTATTTCTTTAGTGGATTCCACTATTTTACCGTCTACCGCTGTTATAATATCGCCTTGCTTGATACCCGCCTTATCAGCCGAGCCGCCTGCGGCTACCTCTGCCACGTAAAGCCCTGCCGGAAGGTCGTTTATAGCCGCTATTTCAGGAGAAATCTCACGGATTGAAATACCGATAATCGGTCTGCCTTTAACGTAACCGTTTTTCATTAAATCGCTTATAACGGGTTTTGCACTGTTCATAGGAATTGCAAAGCCTATTCCTTCAACATTGTTGCCTGAGAATTTCATAGAGTTAATACCTACAATTTCACCGTAAGCATTTACAAGAGCACCGCCCGAATTACCGGGGTTAATTGCCGCATCTGTCTGAATAAGTGCCATTTTTGTACCATCGTCCGCTATCTGGATTGTACGGTTAACCGCACTTATTACTCCTACTGTAACGGTTCCTGCCAGTTCCTGACCTAAGGGGTTGCCTATGGCTACCGCCAGCTCTCCTACCTGGCATTTGGACGAATCACCTAAGGCAGCTTCCGTCAAACCTGTTGCTTCGATTTTAATTACCGCAAGGTCTGTTTTAGGGTCAAGACCTACTATCTTGGCAGGGTATTCTTTACCGGTATTTAAAACTACCGATATGGATTTTGCACCGTCAACAACGTGGTTGTTGGTGGCAATATAACCATCGTCGGTTATAATTATACCGCTACCGCTACCTGAGGATTCCATTCTCTGTCCAAAAAAGGTCATATACTCTGTTTTGCATACAATACCTACAACCGAGGGGCCTACCTTTGCGGCAATATCTACCGTTGACATAGGTACACCTTCGCCGTCTGTCAGCTGTGTAAAGCTGAAGGCTGAATCATCATCACCGCTCGGCAATATGCCTGATTCTATACCGCCCTTTGAGCTTTCCGAGGAGTTAATCAGCACATAGCTTGTTGTCGCCACGCTTGACAGAGTGATAGCCGCACATAATGCCACTAAAACCGTATTTCTGATTTTCTTTCTTTTATTTTTCCTTTTATCGCTGACTGTTTCGATATAAAAATTATCTTTAGAGGTTCTGTTTATATCGCTCTCGTCGTTGTACCATTTGTAATCATTAAATTCTGACATATTAATGTACCTCCTGTTTACTTCTTACTTACAGTATACACTATGTTTTTGAAAATTTTATGAACAAAATATTAAAGTTTTATATATTTTTACTTAACTTCAAATTCACCTTTGACGGCATCTATCTTTATGCTGTCGCCGTCTTTCAGGTCACCTGAAATGATAAGACAGGCAAGCTTATCTTCAATACCATTTGTTATAACACGTCTCATAGGTCTTGCACCGTATTCTTTTTTGTAGCCGCGGTTAACCACAAGCTGTTTTGCTTTATCGGTAATTTCTACAGAAATTTCTTTATCGGACAAGCCCGAAACAAGCTCCTTCAGCATAAGCCCTGCTATATCCAGAAGCTCCTCGCGGCTGAGATAGGTGAATTCCACGATACGGTCGATGCGGTTCAGAAATTCGGGTCGCATAATCTGCGAGAGTGCCTTCTCATATCGGCTGATGCCTTCACCGCTTTCAAAGCCCATACTGCCCGATTTAAGGTCTGAACCTGCGTTGGTGGTCATCACTATAATTGTATTTTCAAAATTCACTACTCTGCCCTGACTGTCAGTAATTCTGCCGTCATCCAGCACCTGGAGAAAAATATTATATACATCTGCGTGAGCTTTTTCAATTTCGTCAAGTAAAATTATGGAATACGGGTTACGGCGTACCTTTTCCGTAAGCTGTCCCGCCTCGTCGTAGCCTACATAGCCCGGTGGTGAGCCGATTAGCTTAGATACGGAGTGTTGTTCCATATATTCGGACATATCCACGCGGATTAAGGCTTCCTCACTACCGAAAACACATTCGGCAAGAGCCTTTACAAGCTGAGTTTTTCCTACTCCCGTAGGTCCTGCAAATATGAAGGAAACAGGTCGCTTTTTGCGGATTATGCCTGCTCTGCTCCGTCTTACGGCACGCGCAACACTTGATATAGCTTCCTGCTGACCGATAACGCGTTTTGCAAGCTCCGATTCAAGATTAAGGAGCTTTTCACTGTCCACCTCGGTTATGGCACGAACAGGAATTTTCGTCCACATTTCAATTACATTCGCAATGTCTTGTACGGTAATGGCAGGGTCCTTATACTCTGTCTGAAGCTGAACCTTTCTCTCGCTTATGCGACAGGCTTCGCTTTTAAGCATAGCCTTGCCCTCGTAGTCGTCATCGGCAAGAGTTGCTTCTTTTTCGTTTATCACTTTCAGCTCTGCTTCTAATCTTTCAAGCTCAATCAACGCGGTGTTCTCAAGATTAACCTTAGATGCCGCCTCATCAATAACATCTATCGCCTTGTCGGGTAAAAATCTGTCGTGAATATAGCGTTCTGACATAACGACTGCCGATTTTACGGTTTCCTCGGGTATTATAACCTTATGATAGGTCTCGTAATATTTTTTTATACCCATAAGCATTTCTATGCTTTCCTCAATGGTAGGTTCATCCACAAGCACAGGCTGAAATCTTCGTTCAAGTGCCGAATCCTTTTCAATTTTCTTTCTGTATTCACTCAAGGTGGTTGCACCTATAATCTGAATCTCGCCTCTTGCAAGGGCAGGTTTTAAAATGTTCGCCGCACTCATGGCACCGCCTTCGGCTTCACCTGCTCCTACGATATTATGAACCTCGTCAATCACTAATATTATATTCTTTTCAGCCGCCGCCTCTTCAATAAGCTTTTTAAGACGGGCTTCAAACTGACCTCTGAACTGAGTTCCTGCCACCATTGCTGCAAAATCAATCAGATATACCTCATAAGAAAAGAGCTTGGCAGGTACTTTTTTCTCAATTATGCGTTTTGCAAGACCTTCTGCAATGGCAGTTTTACCTACGCCCGGTTCACCCAGCAAAACGGGATTATTTTTACTGCGGCGGTTTAAAATCTGAATTATCCTCGAGATTTCGCGTTCTCTGCCTACCACATCATCTATCTTTCCTTCAGCCGCCCGACGTGTTAAATTCGTGCCGAAGGTTTCGAGGGTTTTCCTTTTTTTATCTGCCGTTTTTTTATTATCTTCTTTCTTTTTACCGCCGAACATTGCCTGGAAGGGATTTGGTCGCATCTCCTCCGTCTCGCCATCCTCTGCCGGTGTGACAGAGGTTGGATTTATGGGTAGAATTCCGCTACCGTCACCGTTTTTTATGGCTTCCATCATTTCCTGCATGTTCTGGTCAAGCTGTTCGGCATCCATCTGTTCCATAAATTCAGACATATCCTTTTCCATCTGTTCAGGGTCAAGACCCATACTTTTTATCATATTATCGACATTTCCTATACCCAGCTCTCTCGCACATTTAATGCAGAGTGCCTGAGCAGGATTGTTCATATCATTCTGATTGTGTAAAAAAACTACTGCGATATTCTTACCGCACCGTGTGCATAACATCTTTTTTCCTCCGATTATATTATTCGTATAATATAAAGTATACTCCTTTTGAGACACATTGTCAACTAAAAATTTTTCCTATATTATTCTTTTATATATTCTCATTAAAAAGCTGATAACAAAGCTCTGGATTACCGTTGCAATTATTTCCTGAATTAACCTTGGTATATAAAAAACCACAAAGCCCAGCTTTGAAAGCGCCGGTGTAAACCACATAAGTATTCCCGTATTAAGAGTGGTTACGATAATATTGGCTATTATCAGTACCGTCAGAAGCTTTATATATTCCGTATCCCGAAGGGATTTGAATTTTCGGTGCAGCAGCATATCTGCCATAAAAATCAAAAGCCCTGCCGCACCTGCCACTATGAACCAAACCGTCAGATATTCCGTTCTTTTTCCAAAGGAAATCAGATAGCTTGAATAGGGGTTGTGAGGCAAATAAGCCGTCATAACAAAATTTAAAATCCCCCATATTCCTATTGTCGCAAAGAGACATACAAATATTTTTCTGAAGAGTGCTGTGTTAATATTTTTAATGGTTTTCCATAAAAGTCCCGTTAAAATGCCGCCTAATACAGCCGTCAGGGTGAGAGGAAATATATACGCACCCTCAGGCTTAATTATATAGGCAAGAACGTCTATAATTCCGTCTGCAATTCCGCCGTAAAGCGGTCCAAACATCAATGCAGGCAGTTTTGAGAAAAATCCCGAAATTCCTATTCTCATACCTCCTGCACCGCCGAAGCTTACCAGCCAGCTGAAATTTCTGAGTACCATCACTATAGCTATAATGACAGCTGTATGCGTAACACAGCGAAGTTTTGTTTTTGACATAAAAAATACCCCTTTACAAAAAAATAAGCAGGGGCTGTTTTATATAATAGCTTATGTAAAACAGCGGATGGAATATTATACCGCAAGCACCCGGTGCTTTTCGTTTAGAAACTCTACTCCCATTTCCTAACACTTAACGCATAATATCAGCTCTGCTTTTATCCTATGTATATAATTATACCACCTATGCCGCCGCTGTGCAATACTGTTTTTCCACAAATATACAAAGCAAGCGGCGGCATTTATTGTCGATTTTTAAATTATCTGAGTATTCCGAGCCGTTCCATTATCATATCCTCACGGCTTCGCATCAGCTTTTTATCTTCTTCCTCTATATGGTCATAACCCAGCAAATGGAGCATTGAATGTACCATCAGATAAGACAGCTCCCGAATGGTGCTGTGTCCGTATTCCTCTGCCTGCTCGCAGATTTTATCCGTTGAAACGATAATATCGCCCAGCATCACCGCACCCTGCTCCAGGGCAAGCTCTGCCTCGTCAAAAACAGAAGGCTCCTCAAAATCATACATAGGAAACGACAGTACATCTGTTTCCTTATCTATGTTCCGATATTCCCTGTTCAGCTCTCTTATACCCGCATTATCGGTTACGGTAACGGAAATCTCCGTATCAAACTCTACATTTTCATTTAAAAGTGCCGCCTCAGCCGCATTTCTTATTATCTCCTCCGTATTTTCAACGGAAGACTCTGCCTCATATTCAATAATTATGTCAACCATTTCTGCATCTCCTTATTTCTTAATGGCAAAGCGGATACTTTTTCGCTCCTCCTGCCGCACCTGTTTATGATAATCGCTTTTTTCATAGGCTTTTATAATTTTCTGTACCAACGGATGACGCACCACGTCTTTTTCGCTGAACATATTAAAGTCTATACCGTCAATATTTTTCAGTACTTTCATAGCATCCTTCAGTCCCGAAAAGGTGTTTCCCGGTAGGTCAATCTGCGTAATATCGCCGGTGATTATTGCCTTTGAGCCGAAGCCTATACGGGTTAAAAACATCTTCATCTGCTGAGGGGTGGTATTTTGTGCTTCGTCTAAAATTATAAAGGCATCGTCTAAGGTTCTGCCTCGCATATAGGCAAGAGGTGCTACCTCCACCGCACCTTTTTCCACGTTGCGCTGGAAATTCTCATAGCCCATAGTATCATAAAGAGCGTCATAAAGCGGTCTCAAATAGGGGTCGATTTTCGTTTGCAAATCTCCCGGCAAAAAGCCCAGTTTCTCCCCTGCCTCTACCGCAGGACGGGTCAGAATAATTTTGTTTACCTCTTTATTTCTGAAGGCTTTTACCGCCATAGCAACAGCAAGGTAGGTTTTGCCCGTACCTGCAGGTCCTATGCCGAACACCACCGTATTTTCTGAAATACTTTCAACATATTTCTGCTGACCTAAGGTTTTGGGTTTTACGGGTTTCCCTTTTGTGTTTATACAGATAATACCCTCGCCCAGCTTGTTTATATGCTCTTCCATATTATCACGCACCATAGAAATGATATATCTGATATTCTGTTCATTTAAGGTTTCGCCTCTGTTAATCAAAGCAAACATAGCAGAAATACTTCTTTCAGCAAGGTCCGTCATCTCTTCGCTACCTTCAATTTTCAGCATCGTTTCCCGATTAATAATATGAACATCAAGTTCATTTTCTATTATTTTAACATTTTCGTCAAAGCTTCCGAACAGTCCTATAACCTCGCCCATACTGCCCGCTTCAATCAGTCGCTCCGCCATATTCTTCCTCCTCAGCTATTAATTGCTTCTGTGCTATTTGTTCATTACAGGTCGCTTTCATTGTTACCTCAAGGGTATTTTCATCAACTTCCGTAACAAAAAAGGACTCCTCTATTATAATAACATTTTTTGATGAATTTTGCAAGCTATTTCGTAAATATTCTTTAGCTTTTTCTATAATTTTTTCTTTTTCTTCCGTCACCGTTTCCGTATAAACCTCATAATAGGTTGATTTTACAAAGGAAATCGGGAAATAAATATCTCCGATTTTAAAATGAAATTCTTTTTCAGTTTTCTCGAAATCGGAATATTTCTTTATAGGGATATAATAACTGTTTGCACCAAATTTTATGCCTATTGAAGATTTTTTTCTGCCTGTGGGAATTTTAGTTGTCTTAACCAGCGAAAATTTTTCGCTGATACTGCGGTTTGTATCGGCAAAAACCTCGCCGTCACTGTGTACCAGTCGCATACCCACTGTTTTACTGTCTAAAATCCCTCCCGCAAGAAGCTGACCTTCAGACACATACATATCCTTTTCTACCGCCGTTCTGCCTGATTTTATAAGAATTGAAGTTATTTTCCCGCTTCTTGCCGCCACTAAATTACAAGGCGTAACAGGTAAAATCTCAGGTTTTTCCACTCGTTTGCGATAGTCCACATATATTTTCGTGCCGCGTTTTTCCGTCCATACCCACGCCAGCTTTTTTGAGTTGCTTAAAATCTCTGCCTGTGCTTTTTCAGCATCTAAATTTTTCAAGGGCATTCCATAGCGTATTCCCGATTTATCCAGTAGCTCCAGCATCTCTTCCTGCGGTATTTCGCCGTCTCCCCCGATTTCGATATACCATACGTGACTGCATAGCCACAGAATCAAAATTATAAATATTCCAAGCCCTGCTAAAAGTCCTTTCCTTAAAGCAAGTCTTTTCATAAAAAAGGGTACACCCCTTCTCGCCGTAATATGTACTCTCGTGTGGGTTGCTTTACAGATTTTACGTAGTTTTTTAAAGCCTTTTACGGAAACCTTCCCTGCCGCTGTTTTTTCTCCTCTTATTCTCACGTCCCAGATATAAATATTATTGGCGGCGCACATATTTAAAAACCGTTCGATAAAATCGCCTGTAATCCCTATTTTTACATATCCTCCGCAACTCTTTAAGATTTCCGCTTTGTTCATTTTGCCGCCTCCCTCAAAGGTCATAGCCCACGCTTTTTATTTTCCCCTTTACCGTGATATAATCTTCTGCCACCTCGTTTATTTTTAAATCGGCACCTTCAATTTTTATTATATATTTCGGTGTATTAAGTCTGACCGTATTTTCTGTAAATTCTATTATTCCCTTGTACCCCTCCACCACCGCTTCTGCCATATCGGATATATTTATCATAACCCCCACACCGCTTGCCGATTTGGGTAAAGATAAAATTTCAGCAAATTTTTCATTCAGCCTCAACAAAAAAACCTCCGCACATTTAATAATTACGTTATATTAATATGCGAAAAGGAATATATATATGCTGACGGCTCGGCTTCTGCCGTCTGTTACAGTCTTTTTGCTTTTTCTGAAAATCCTTAACTAATTTTATCAGGTGATATTATGAAAATAAAACAAATTGCGGCGGGTTTAATTACTGCCGTTATAACTCTTTTCCTTGCTTTTTCGCCTTCTGTCTCCCTTGACTCGGCACGCATTGCCCTGAAGCTGTGCGAAACCACCGTTATTCCGTCTCTTTTTCCTTTTTTCGTGTGTAGCGGAATATTAATCCGCCTTGGTGCGGCTGACCTTCTCGGCAAGCTTATGGCACCTGTTATGAAACCGATTTTCCGTTTAAGCGGCAGTAGCAGTCTGGCAATTATTATGGGACTTATCAGCGGTTATCCCGTTGGGGCTAAATGCGTATGCCGATTGGTAGACAGTGGTAGCTGTCATAAATCCGAAGGCGAAAAGCTCCTGGCATTTTGTAATAATTCAGGACCTCTTTTTATTTTAGGTGCTGTAGGTAACGGTATGCTGTGCAATCCGCGCGGCGGCGTTTTGCTTTATATTTCACATTTTGCCGCCTGCATAACCGTTGCACTTTTAATGAGGAATATTCCCTGCCGCCTCACCGCCTGCCGCGACTCTAAAAACAGCGATATATCCTTCGGCGAGGCGTTGACCGACAGCATAAAAAATGCCGCTGATTCGGTTTTTACCATCAGCGGATTTGTGATTGTTTTCAATATTCTGTTGTCGTATATGGATTATTTCGGTATAACTCGCATTTTTTCCTCTTTCGGCGTTTCAAAAGCCGCATTTTTCGGTTTTTTTGAACCTGTAAATGGCTGTCTTACGGCCTCTGAAACCGTAAAAGGGTTTGGGATTTTCCCCGTAATTTCCGCTATTATCGGCTGGTCGGGTATCTCCGTTCATTTTCAGGTATTGGGAATTATTAAAAAAAGCGGATTGTCGCCCAAATACTATTTTACGGGCAAGCTTCTGATGACGGTAATATCACCCATATACACCGTTCTGCTTTTCAAGCTTTTCCCTGCTTCTGCCACCGTGGCAGGCGGATTTTCCTATAATTTACCGAGGGTATATATGACCTCGGCGGCTTTTTTCCTGCTGTCTTTTGTATGCGTGTTTATTTTTACATTACTGTGCAGGCTGTTCACAAAAAGTTCATAAAAACTAATAAATCTTTTTACAACTTGTTCATAACCCTGACATAAATTTGCGGTACAATGAAGCTGTCAGGTAAAAAACTCCCCATTTTTACTTGACATCCCTCTTTTTACTCCTTTTGTAAAAAGTACATACTTATGTCTGTAGATTCAGACATCAAACCTCAAACAAAGCAGTCGCCTTTCGGCGACTGCTTTGCGTTAAATATTATTTCTTCCGGATTTTTGTTTTATTACCTTTTTCGTCCATAATATAGGTATTTTCCAGGGTTTGCCGTAAATTGTTCCGAAAACCTGCGATATATTCCTCGCGAAGCTTTTTTTGCTCCAGCTTTTCTTCTTCCGACAACCCGATTTCCCTTGCTTTTTTTGCAAGCTCATTAATTCTCTGAATATTCACGATATTTTTCCTTCCTGAATTTATACTTCTTTTTTCGCAATATCCTCCTGCACTATCTTTTGTGTCCGTCCTCTCACGCAGGCATCAAAGCCTTCCATACGCACCCCGGAAAGCTTAAACTCTTTCAGGTTAACTGCATCATCTATATGAACAAACTCTTCAGCTCGACCGCTTGTTTTTGAAAAACATTTCTGATATACGTTTGGGTATACCAAACGCCGTTTCTGAAATCACTTTGACTTTCGTTACATCAAAGCTCAGACTTGATTTGATATACCCATTTTTATAATTTTATTTTTTATTCTCTTCCAGGTTTCTGAGCATCATTGCACGAACCTTGAGAGGCAGACCGAAGAGGTTGATAAAGCCTTCGGAATCCTTCTGATTATACACCTCATCTGCGTCAAAGGTTGCAATTTCTTCGTTGTAGAGCGAATAAGGTGATTTTGCACCTGCAGGTGTACAGTTGCCTTTATACAGCTTAAGTCTTACAGTACCTGTTACTGTTTCCTGAGTGGAATCAACGAAGGCCGAAAGGGCTTCGCGAAGAGGTGTGTACCACAAGCCGTCATAAACAAGCTCTGCAAATTTGTTTGCAACATCCTGCTTGTAGTGCAAGGTCTGCTTATCAAGGCAGATATATTCAAGTTCTTTATGAGCGGCGTATAAAATCGTTCCGCCCGGAGTTTCATATACGCCACGGCTCTTCATACCTACAAGACGGTTTTCAACAATATCATCAATACCAATACCGTTTTTGCCACCGATTTCGTTGAGCTTTTCAATCATCTCAACAGGACCGTATTTAACGCCGTCAATAGCTACAGGAATACCCTTTTCAAATTCAAGTTCAATATATGTAGGAGTATCGGGAGCTTTTTCGGGAGATACGCTCATCATAAGGATTTTATCCAGGTTCGGTTCATTCCAGGGGTCTTCCAGATCCTGACCCTCGTGAGAAAGATGCCAGAGGTTTCTATCCATAGAATAGTTATTTTCTTTGGTTACGGGTACAGGGATGCCTCTTGCCTCCGCATAGTCGATTTCATCATCTCTTGATTTAATATCCCATATTCTCCAGGGAGCTATTATCTTCATTTCAGGAGCGAGGGCTTTGATTGTAAGCTCAAAACGAACCTGGTCATTACCCTTACCTGTTGCACCGTGACAAATTGCCACAGCACCTTCCTCTTTTGCGATTTCTACCAATCTCTTTGCAATGCATGGACGTGCGTGGGATGTACCCAACAGATATTTACCTTCGTAAACAGCCTGAGCCTTAAGGGTAGGCCAAATAAAATCTGTTACATACTCCTCTCTGAGGTCTTCTATGTAAAGCTTGGAAGCACCTGTTTTAAGAGCTTTTTCTTCCAAACCCTCGGTTTCCTTACCCTGGCCCACGTCACCGCAGACAGCTATTACTTCATAATCATAATTTTCTTTAAGCCACGGAATTATTATGGATGTATCCAATCCTCCCGAATAAGCTAATATAACTTTTTCTTTTGCCACTTGAAATTCCTCCTTTTTTGTGTTATACTTATTATATCAAACTTTTTTGATTTTTGCAATACCTTTTTTATACAATTTTTTATGCACAATAATCATTTTTTATGTATAATTATACAAATCATACTGAAAGGCTGTGGATATATGCGAATACTTGGAATTGACCCCGGAATTGCCATTGTGGGATATGGTGTTATCGAGCATATCGGCAATCGGTTTAAAGTAATAGATTACGGCAGTATTCAGACAAAGGCGGGAACTCCTCTGACCGAGAGGCTGCAAACCATATACACGGAGCTGAAGCAGATTATTTATGACACCAGGCCCGACTGTATTGCTATTGAGGAATTATTTTTCAATAACAACGCCAAAACTGCCATTACCGTTGCGCAGGCAAGAGGTGTGCTGATTTTAGGCGGTGTAACCGAAGGCCTCAGTATATCCGAATACACTCCCCTGCAGGTAAAGCAGGCGGTAACAGGTTACGGCAGAGCCGATAAAAATCAGGTACAGCAGATGACAAAGGCTCTTCTCGGACTTGATAAGGTTCCAAAGCCCGATGATACTGCCGATGCTCTTGCAATCGCAATCTGCCACGCTCACAGCGTGTAGCATAAATTTATCATACAGTCAGAAGTGAAGAGGTGCAAAATGAAGTTTATTTGCAGCTCTTCACTTTTTCATTACATTTCCGGCGGCTCACAGCCGAAATGTTTATATGCCGATACGGTTACCACTCTGCCTCTTGGGGTTCTGTTTAAAAAACCAAGCTGCAGAAGATATGGTTCGTATACGTCTTCTATGGTCATAGGGTCTTCGTCTATGGTTGCGGCTAAGGTATCAAGTCCTACGGGACCGCCGCCGAAATGGTTTATAATCGCCATTACCATACGTCTGTCTACCCTGTCAAGACCCAAATCATCAATTTCAAGCATATTAAGTGCCATATCGGCAATTTCTGCCGTTACCCTGCCGTCGCCTTTTATCTGCGCCACGTCACGGACACGTTTTATAAGTCTGTTGGCTATTCGCGGAGTACCTCTTGAGCGTTTGGCGATTTCCACCGCCCCCGACTCATCAATTTCAATTCCCAATATATGTGCAGAACGCTTGACTATACTCGCCAGCTCTTCCGTTGAATAAAGCTCCAGCCGCATTATCATACCAAAACGGTCACGCAGAGGTGCGCTGAGCTGACCTGTTCTGGTGGTAGCACCAATCAGGGAGAAGGGCTGTAAATCCAGTCTTATGGACCTTGCTGAAGGGCCTTTTCCTATGATAATATCAAGGGCATAGTCCTCCATAGCAGGATAAAGTACCTCCTCCACACTACGGTTCAAACGATGGATTTCATCTATAAACAAAATATCGTGGGGTGCAAGATTTGTGAGTATTGCCGCCAAATCTCCTGCTTTTTCTATAGCAGGGCCTGATGTTACTCTGATATTGACTCCCATTTCCGAAGCAATAATGCCCGCCAGGGTGGTTTTACCAAGTCCCGGCGGTCCGTAAAGCAACACGTGGTCTAAGGATTCCTTGCGTCTGCGTGCCGCTTCAATAAACACCGATAAATTTTCTTTCACCTTTTCCTGACCTACATATTCGTCTAAGGTTTTTGGTCTGAGAGAAAATTCTATTTCCTCGTCTTCATTTATGAAGCTACCTGTAACTGTTCTTGTATCTTCCATTGCTTATACTCCATCTAAAACAGATTTTTCAATGAATTTTTTATAATTTCTTCCACAGTTGCACCTTGCGCGGCGGCAACTGCTTTTTTTGCATCATTTAACTGATAGCCCAGAGCTACAAGAGCTTCCACCGCTTCGGTTTCATCGCTGTTTACGGTAACGACAACCTCTTCCTCTTCGGCAGAAAAGCCTTTCAGCTTGCCTTTAAGCTCTAAAATCACACGTTGGGCTATCTTTATTCCTATGCCCGGTGCCTGCGTTATTGCCTTGCTGTCACCGTTTGTAATTGCTGTCACGAGCTGTGAGGGTGACATTACCGACAAAATTCCGACAGCCGCTTTCGGACCTACTCCCGATACGGAAATCAGTATCTCAAACATACTGCGGCTTTCCTCGCTTCCAAAGCCGTAAAGGTCCATTATCCCTTCGCGGATATACATATAGGTATAGATTTTAACCTCTGTCCCGCTTTTCAGCTTCGAGCTTTCGGAAAAAGGCATATACAGCTTAAAGCCTACGCCTCCCGCCTCAACTACGGCATAATCCGCCGTTACGCTGTCAAGTATTCCTTTTATATATGCAAACATACCTGCTCCTTAAATGATTATTATTCTATAATAACACTGCTTGTTTCTCCGTCCCAGGTTACTGTAGCACCTAAGTTTTCAGCTACGAATCTTACAGGCATATAGGTTCTGCCCGTATCAATAAATGACGGTGCATCCAGCTCTTTCACCTCACCGTTTACGGTTGCGGTGGCATCGCCTACAACGATGGAAATTTCAATACCTTCTTTTGAAATAGTTACCGCACCCTTTTCTGCATCCCAGCCTACCTGTGCACCTAAGCTTTCAGCCACAAATCTTATGGGAAGCATAGTTCTTCCGTTGTAAATAAGCGGTGCTACATCATTTTCCGTTTCTTTACCGAATACGGAGGCATAGGTTTTTCCTATTTCCAATACAATTACATTTTTTATATCTTTACCGTATTTTGTTACATCAACTCTGATTTTGCCTTTGTTTGCCTTCTCAAAAGGATTGTTCTCCGCTACAACGTAATGGGAATCCTTGCTTTTAAATTCCAGAATATTCTGAGGAAGTGCCTTTACGGTTATGGCAAGCTTTGCTTTTTCGGGATTATATTTTTCTCCGTCCATTTCAGCATATCTGTTAACCGTCTGCTCGTATCTGTCGCGACCGCTTTCCAGGTCAATACAATATTTTCCGTCCTCAGTTTTCGGAAGAGCCTCCAGCCTGCCGTCTAATATATATTCGCTTCTGTAGCTTCTTTGAGTTTCCTCATCATAATATACTAAATAGTTAATGGAATATCCTGCACATTCCTCCTGGAGAGAGGGTGCAAAATAAAAGCAACCGTTTTCAAAATACAGGTCTGTCAGCGCATCTAAGGTTTGTTCGGGTTCTTTATATTCAAAGGGTTCGCTGTGTTCGCTTGTAGCGGTGTGATTGCCGTTATCATCCAACGTATTTACAATAAAGGTATATTTACCGTCGCCTCTTTGTTCTATCAGATACGGTAAAAAATTATGTGTATATGAGGTTTTGTCGTCAGCGCTGATTGTAGTGGTCATATTCAGATCCTCACCGTCACGGTATAAATCAATTCTGTAACGAACACCTGCTTCCTTCGTAATTTCCGCCGCCCCGTTTCTCAGGTCACTCCAGCTTTGACTTACTGCACACACGTTTACAGCCATTGCAAGTAAAAGTCCCATAGCAATTATAATTTTTCTCATGACAATTTTCTCCTTTGTATTAATTATAAGTTTTCTCCTATAAGTCGGGCTATTTCAAATGCCGTTTGTTTTGCTCTTATAATTGTGACCTCCTGCTGATTTGCGCGGTCTATGGTAGGCTCTTCCACATGGATTTCCTCGGGCACTATTACGCAGGCACAGTCGGACAGAGCCGCTACCGCTACCACGTTGATGTTGGTCTGCACCGTTATCCACGCATCACCTTCCTTAGTTTTTGCCATTGCAAAGCTTAACATATCGCAAAGGTAACAATCCCTTACTTCCCGCGTTATATCGCCCTGCGTCACAATTTCCGCTTCAAGAGTTTTTGCCAGTTCTTCAACAGTCATTTTCCTTCCCCCTTTGTAGTCATACATATATTATATAACATTTTATATAAAAAAGCAATGGCTAAATTAAATTTTTATTAAATTTATCTTCTACAGCTCTTCTATCTCTACTCCGCTGTAGTATATTCTCAAAATATCACGATAGCTCTTGCCTTCTTCGGCGTAGAATTTCGCTCCCCATTGGCTCATACCTACGCCGTGACCGTAGCCTACTACGTCAAAAACAGCTTTTTCTCCCAGCTTCAACGTAAAATTATGAGACCTGAGTCCGTAGATTGTGCGGATTTCCGTTCCCTTGACCTTTACGCCACCTATTTCAGCCTGCGCTACCGCACCGCCCTGGGATCGGATTTCCCCGCTATACCATTTTCCTTCAAAATCTGCTTCCGGGTGTGCGGCTTTGAATTTATTTTTAAATTCCTCCAAGGTCATTACCTCCTGCGAGCTGTAGCCGGGTGCGTTAACATCATGAGGGCTTTCCACGCTTTGAAGGTACGGCACATCGCCGCCCCATACCTCTTTGGAGTTTTCGGTTTTACCGCTTGATATGGCATAGAAAACCGCCACAGCAGGCTCGCCGCCATAAGTGATTATCTCCCCTTTTGTATCGTAAACAGCCCGTTCAATTTTTCTCATATTTCCTTCCGCCTCCTCCGCCGCCCATTTCCCCATTCGCTCCTCCCTTGACATCCACGCCTTGCAATGGGCGGAATCGGTGCAGACCTGCGCTCCGTGGTGTTCGGGCAAATCAAGATTTTTTTCGATTTTGTTCATAACATAGCTTCTCGCCGCTACCGCCTGAGCCTTGAGGGCTTCCAAAGGAAATGACGCAGGCATCTCTGCTGATACCACTCCGCAGATGTATTCCTCCAAATCCATTTCCATAACTCTGTCCTCATTTTTAATATAAGCCGTAACGGTAAAATTTTTTTCTTCCCGCATCTTTTGCGGCGCCGCAGGAACGCCTGCCGTACTGATTTTCACTATAATAAGAGGCAGAAACAGCATAGCCGCAATAACAGAAAAATACACCAAAAAATATTTTTTCATAAGAAAACACCTCATAACATTTTATGAGGTGCTTGTCTGCTATATTACGATAATTTCTCCAAATCCTCGCCTGTCAGACGGTAGAACATTCTTTCGTCCATATATTTGCCGCCGAGATGATTATAAAATTCTATGGCATTTTCATTTTCCTTAACGCAGGTCCAGTCCAGCCGTCTGCACCCCTGCCTCACGGCTTCCTTTGCCGCAAAGCTCATAAGCTTTTTACCAAGCCCGAAGCCTCTGTAGGCTTCTTGAACGAAAATATCCTCAATATACATATTCATGGTTCCCTGGTATGATGAATATGTATAAAAATAAATCAGATATGCTGCCGCCTGATTATCGGCATTGACAATATAGGCTCTTATTTTCCCTTCCCTCAGCACCTTTTTTATTTTTTCTACGGTATTTTCCACCGCGTCCGCTTCTCCCTCGTGATGTGCCATAAGACGTATCATCTCAAGAAGCTCAGCCGCATTTTGTTCCTTTGCTTCTATGATTTTAAATTCCATAACAGCCTCCGTAACGGTTTTTTTATTTATTTTATCATATTTAACTTGAAATTTCAATAGAAATATGATAAAATGTAACTATATAATTTTTTAAGTGGTGATTTTATGGCAGAATTTAAAACCAACGCAACGCGAATTGTAAAAACAGCTAAAATCCCTTTTGAATCTCTCACCTACGACCCCGGCGACAAAATTGATGCTGTTTCCGTTGCCGAAAAAATGGGACTTTCTGTTGATATTGTGTATAAAACCTTAGTCACGCAGGGAAAATCCAAAAGCTTTTATGTTTTCGTCATCAAAGCGGACGGGGAGCTTGATTTGAAAAAAGCCGCCGCCTGCGTAGGTGAAAAAAGCGTAGAAATGATAGCCGTCCGCGATATTAACAAAATCACAGGCTATATCCGCGGCGGATGCAGTCCCATAGGTATGAAAAAGCAGTATAAAACTCTTATTGACATACGTGCGAAGGATTTGGATACCTTTGTTGTAAGTGCGGGAAAAATAGGCTATCAGCTCAGGCTGTCGCCTGTTGATTTAGCAACACTTATCGGCGGTGAATTTGCTGATATTCTGATGTAGGAGGCTTTGCTTTGAGTATATATGAGCTTATTTTAATTTCAATAGGGCTTGCTATGGATGCTTTTGCTGTTTCCGTTTGCAGCGGACTGCGGCAGAAAAAATTTATGCCCTTCCCCGCCTTTATAACAGCTCTGTTCTTCGGCGTATTCCAGGCTCTTATGCCTATGGCGGGATATTTTCTCGGCAGTCGGTTCAGCAGCTATATAGTTGCCTTTGACCATTGGATAGCCTTCGGACTTTTAGCCTTCATCGGCGGTAATATGATAAGAGAGGCGATTAAGGATGACGGAGACGAAGAGCCCTCCTGTTCCTGCACATATATCCTTAATCTGCGTGAGCTGACTCTAATGGCAATCGCCACCAGCATTGATGCTCTCGCCGTAGGTATAACCTTCGCCTTTCTGCAGGTTTCCATCGTTCCCGCCGCCTGTGTAATCGGCGGTATTACCTTTGTAATTGCTTTTATGGGCGTGGTTTTAGGTAATAAATTCGG
>JAZSKI010000043.1:0-4411 GCA_045534775.1 Clostridia bacterium
TTAGACCCTATGTTCGGCGTTTCTAAAACATCGCTTCAGACCATACTTCTTACGGCGAGATGCGATGTAGATATTATTAATGACCGCCACGATACACTTTTCGGCGGCAGGCTTCCTTCGCCTTCGGCGGGAACCCTTACCCGACTGGCTGACTTGGTTTGCGAGAAAGGCTATGACATCGGTATCGCAACAGACGGCGATGCTGACCGTATCGGTGTTATTGATGAAAACGGAAGGTTTATTCATCCCAACGAAATAATGACATTGCTTTATTATTATCTTCTGAAATACAAAGGCTGGAAGGGTGATGTGGTAAGAAATCTTGCGACAACCCATATTTTAGATAAAATTGCCGCGGATTACGGTTATATTTGTCACGAGGTGCCTGTTGGGTTTAAGCATATCAGCTCAAAAATGGAAGAAACCGATGCAATAATCGGCGGTGAATCCAGCGGCGGTCTTACGATAAAAGGACATATCAGGGGTAAGGACGGTATTTTTGCGGCGGGGCTTTTGGTTGAGATGATGTGCATTACAAAAAAAAGCCTTTCCGGAGTTTTAAAGGAAATATATGAAAAATACGGATATGCTACCATGGTGGAAAATGATTTTAAATTTTCTGCAGAGAAAAAATCTGAATTGGTTGAGCTTTTGTTTGAGGATAAGAAATTACCTGATTTTACCGCTGAGATTGAGAAGGTAAGTTATATGGACGGGCTTAAGGTGTACTTTAAAAACGGCGGCTGGATAATTGCAAGATTTTCGGGTACAGAACCGCTTATCCGGGTATTCTGTGAAATGCCTACGGCTGATGAAGCAAAAATGACCTGCAAAGAAATATTCGGTTTTTTGGGGTTATGAGAACAGAAAATGCCTTTTAAAGGGGGATGGGGAAATGTTGTTTAAAAGAGCAGCAGTTCTTAATGAAGCTTTTGAATTTGAGATTGCTGATGTGATGGTAGAAAACGGCGTTATATCAGCAATAGGTGAAATTGAAGGAGAGGGTGAAGACTTAAGCGGCAAATATCTGATACCGGGTCTGGTTGATGTCCATACCCACGGCGCTGTGGGTACGGATACAATGGATAAGGACTTTGATTTCGATAAATGGCAAAAATTCTTGTTTACAAACGGAGTTACGACCTTTTATCCGTCTACCGCCAGCGGATATGACGCGGATATAATGGACTGTCTGACAAGGTTGGCGGAAAATGATAAGGTAGAAGGTATTAATCTGGAAGGCCCTTATATTAACCCCGATAAAAAAGGTGCTCATCTTGAAGGCTCTATCCGCAGAGGCACTATAGAAGAATTCGGGAAATATATGAAAGCATCGGGTAATAAAATCAAACTAACCACTATTGCACCCGAAATATGCGGACAAATAGAATTAATCAAAGAAATAACAGATAAATATGACACAAGAGTTGCATTAGGACATACCTTGGCTACATACGATGAAGCAACGGCGGGCTTTAACGCCGGAGCAACTCAAATGACTCATACCTTTAATGCGATGCCGCCGTTTTTGCATCGGGAGCCGGGACCTGTCGGCGCGGCAATAGATGATGACAGAGTGTTCTGTGAGGTTATATCTGACGGAATACATCTTCATCCTTCGGTTGTAAGAATGCTGTACAAGGCGTTGGGTAGTGACAGAATGGTACTTATTTCCGACAGTATGGCGGCAACGGGACTTCCTGACGGTAAATATATCCTGGCAGGGTCTATGGATGCAGAGGTCAAGTCGGGAGTTGCAAGAACCCTGTCGGGAGCCATAGCAGGCAGTACAAAAAATTTGATGGATATGGTTAAGACTGCCATAAGCTTTGGAATTCCTGCACAGGAAGCGGTAAAGATGGCATCATATACCGCGGCAAGGTCTGTAAATGCAGAAAACATCGGCAGTATCAGCATCGGCAGAGATGCCGATTTGGTAGTGTGCCATAAAGATTTTACTGTTTTTGCTACATATAAAAAAGGTAAAAAGGTGTTTGGGTAAATGCGGATTTTATCTGATTTACATATTACATTTTCACTCTTTTTTTGGAGAAACGGCTGCCTGAAGGCAGCCGTTTCTCGTGTGGGAATTTAACGAAATTCTGTCATATTCGACCAATATCGCTGAGGCATTATAGCTTTTCTCAGCTTTGGATTGATACGCTCGTCGATGGCAATACTTTTGTAAAACTCACGCCAGGCAAGCTCGATTTCGTCCTTTGAAGTATCGGGTGTGACAAACTCCTCGGCATCGGCTAAAAGGGTTTTTCCGTCAAAATGGATGGCGGCGTAGCGGCGTTTCAGGTCTCGGATAATCCAACGGAGGGCGGGCATTCGCCGTTCAAAATGATGGTATATAACAGGCAGAACATTGAAATCGGGCGTAATATCCGCATAATATATTTCCGTTTCATCTGCGGTATAGATGGAAAAACGTATAAGCCCTTTCAGCCGATGGGCTTCGTTACCTACTTTCTTGCGGATTTTCACAGCCTCACAAACAACGGGCAGATGCATATACTGATATACATATTTTCCATATTTCATCCCTGCAATGATATAGTCTTTTATCAGCGTTCCCGATTGGGGCAATTCGGACAGATAAAGATAATAAATATCGTGGAGGAATATGGGCGAGATTTTTTCACGGCATTTTTCCAGGACACGCTCGGCCTTATCCTTCTCGGCGGGGACGTATATTTCGTCAAATATAGAGATATTTAACCGTAGCTTTTCCGATAAAATTTCACAATCGGTCTGTTTGGTATTGAAAGCATAAAATACAGCGGTCAGCAAGCCTTCAAAGCTACCGTCATAAATGTAGTGCATACACATCCTTCCTTTCAGCATAGTTATTATCGAAAAATGATATTTGATTAGCTTCGGCCGCAAGAGGGTCGGATAGCTTCAGACCTACGGCGGCAGGATTAAAATGAAGCTGAGATGCGGCTTTGTAATCGTCGGCGGTGGTTATGAAATATTTTGCACGCTTTAAAACTACGCCGATTTTCTTTAAATGCTCTGTTGAGATGCGGCTGTGCCTGCGGGCGGCGACTATCCGCTTGGCGGAAAGCACACCTATTCCGGGTACGCGAAGGAGCTTTTCATAAGATGCCTTGTTTATATCTACGGGGAAAAGGTGGGGATTTCTTATTGCCCAGGCGCATTTAGGGTCAAGATTGTCCGGGAGAAACGGATTATATTCGTCCACCAGCTCGTCGGCGCGGAATCCATAAAATCTTAAAAGCCAGTCAGCCTGGTAAAGTCTGTGCTCCCGCCGAAGGGGAGGGGTATAGTCAAGGGCGGGCAGAAGAGGGTTTTCCACTACGGGAATATAAGCGGAATAATATACGCGTTTAAGAGAAAATTTATCGTATAATCCCTGGGTGAGAGACATAATCTGCAAATCGCTTTCGCCACCGGCACCTATTATCATCTGGGTGGTTTGCCCGGCAGGGACAAACTGTGGTGCGGATTTAAAGGTTTTACGCAAAACCAAAGCATTTTCACCGGCTTCTTTGATGTTTTTCATTGGCGTAAGTATTGAGCTTTTATTCTTTTGCGGAGCGAGAAGCTTTAAGGATTTCTCCGTGGGAAGCTCAATGTTTACGCTGACTCTGTCGGCAAGCTGACCTATAATATTTATAAGACGGTCAGATGTACCCGGGATAATTTTAACGTGGATATATCCGTTGAATTTATGGGTCAGACGCAGAAGCTGCAGGGTTTTTATAAACAGCTCGGTGGTATAGTCGGGATTTTTCACCACAGCGGAGCTTAAAAACAGACCCTCAATATAATTTCTACGGTAAAACTCCATAGTGAGGTCGGCAAGCTCGGAAGGGGAAAATTCCGCACGGGGAACGTCGTTGCTCCTGCGGTTAACGCAGTAAGCGCAGTCGTATACACAGTTGTTTGACATAAGCACCTTGAGCAGGGAAACACACCTGCCATCGGCAGACCAGGTGTGACAAATACCGGAAATATGCCCGTTGCCAAGCCCCTCTTTCGTATTTTTCCGATTACTGCCGCTTGATGAACAGGAAACGTCATATTTGGCACTGTCAGCCAAGATTTTTATTTTTTCAACCAGATTCACGATAGCACCTCCTCGAACGTTAGTTCTATTATATCACAAAAATTTTGATTTGTCAAACATTTGTTCGATAAAAATAAAACATTTTTTTGACTGAGGGTGCGTATAATGGTAGCAGAGGTGAAAAAAATGAACAAAAGTGCAGATTTCAGAAACAAAGAGGTAATAAATTTAATTGACGGAAAACGTCTCGGATTTGTCAGTGATGTAGATATTAATTTTGAAGCAGGGACGATAGATGCGATTAATGTACGCCGTCCCTCGGGGCTGTTCAGTTCTCTTAGGGGCGGGGCGGGTGATTATATCATTCCGTGG
>JAZSKI010000019.1:0-40617 GCA_045534775.1 Clostridia bacterium
TCTGAACTGCTTGGTGGATATGACGATAGCGAGAGTGATGTCGCATTTTATTATCCTGATGGCATTGATACGAAAGTTAATCAGGTTGAAAGAAAAAAGTTCTTTAAGGTTGCTGATGATATAATCTGTACGGAAATCAAGCCAACAGAGCATCATAATCCCGGACTTGACTTTTGGATAGTCACAGAAACAGATAAAATTGGTGCAGCAGTATCCATTTCATACGATGGAAAAGTTGCAGAAGACCATCCATCAAAAAGCTTTGTTGCACAACCAAAGTATAAAATCAGCTCTGCTGATTTAGGGAAACTCCAACAGTTTATGACCGATAAAACCGAAAAACTTCCTCCACTTGAATCTCCTTATGCAAGATATATTGTTTATGGTGTTCTGCTCGGTGTGGTTGTTGTATTTATTATTGCTTTTGCTATCGGTTTTACACTTAAGAAAAAAAGAAAATAAGGCGGTGCAATTATGAAAAAGAAAATACTTGCAATATTGCCATTTATCATAATGCCGATATTTACACCTATATACTGTTTTTTGGATAGCTCGTTTTTAGTAGATATATTCGGATGTGGTTGTGTTCCCTCGACACAAACAAATATGCTCAATATACCTTATAATGCAAATGACCTTCGCTTAAATGTATTTTCAGTTTTGACGATTGCATTATCAATATGGGGTATTTGCATATCGAAGAAGTTTAAGAATAAACTTGCTAAAATTGTGTACTCCATAGCGGTTATCTTGGTTAATGTATTATTGGCTATGTGGGTAGTAAAAACATTTATGTGGGCATAAAGGCGAAAGGAGGTTTGTGCCATGTCAAAGAAAGATAAAATCATAGCACAGAACAATATTGTAAAAGGCACTATTCAGAAAGTAACAAAATGTTGGTGGATAAAGGTTAATCAAAAGTCGGTTAGACTTCATTCTTTGGACGGTGCAACATTTCCTCACATTATGACTTTTACATACGAGGTTGACGGAATTCAGTATAAGAAAAGAAAGTATATAGGATTAAGAACTGATGCAATCGGCATCTTTGGAAATGTAGATGTTTACTATGATAAAGATAAGCCGTCAAGATGTGCTATTAAACTTTGAAAGGAGCGACTATATGAATTTCAGAAAAAGCAGAAATTTAATGTGGATAGGCTTTGCCGTTGGGATTCTTATAATGGCTCTCGGTATAGGCTTTGAAAATGAAAAAATAACAGTTGGCTTTATGGCTGCAGGAATAATAGTGTTTGCTATTGCAGCTATACAAGCGTTTATATTCTATGTTTGCCCACATTGCGGATATTCGCTGATGAATGTTCGTGGCGCAGTTCCCGAACATTGCCCTAAATGTGGTAAAGAATTAAAAGAAAAATAGAAAAATAAGAATTTGTGAGGATGAATATGAATTTTGAACTTTTGCCTTTGGCACAAACAGATATTAATAAATTTAAACAAGATATTCAAGAGGCTTTTCAAAAAGGGTTTGAGGATGTTTATGGCAAAACTGATGGCATTATTTTACCCGAAAAGGACATTGATCGTTCTTTGAAAGAAAAAGGCTCGGTCGCATATAAAGCTATTCTTGATGGTGAATTCATTGGCGGTACTGTTGTTGTGATAAACGAAGAAACTCAGCACAATCACCTTGATTTGCTTTATGTTAAATATGGAACACAGACAAAAGGTGTAGGCTTTGAGATATGGAATACTATCGAAAAACTGCATCCTAAAACAAAGGTATGGGAGACCTGTACTCCGTATTTTGAAAAGAGAAACATTCATTTTTATGTGAACAAGTGCGGATTTCATATCGTAGAATTCTTAAATGAAAAGAATCCGGGTAAGGATACTCCTGAAGATTTTATCGGAGACGGTGGAGATGGAATGTTTGTTTTTCAGAAACAGATGTGATACATCAAATTCCAATTTATAAATTTGAATTGAAAGGAGCCGACAACATGCACATACTGTCAGCAATCATTATATGGATTGCCGTGTTGATAATCTACACAGCTCTGCTCCTTGTAAAAATTACTCATATCATAGCGAAAGCTATTCAAAGGAGGAATGACAGATGAAGAAATTTAAGATCTTGAAAAATATTTTTACTGCACTTGCATTAGTATTATCCCATTGGACTTGTATTGTAGTTGCTTTCAACTACGCAAATATGCTCTGTGGAATTGAACACAAAGGCTTTAGTGCTCCGGCAAATACGGCATTTTATCTTGCCATTCCTTACTATATCGGAATTGCTATATGCGTAGTGTTGGCTTTAGTATTCAACAATATAGCTCGTAAAAGGAGTTAAGCCTGTGAAATCACGAAAATATATCTGCCTTATAATAATCTGCCTTGCGGCTGTATTTGGCGTTAATTCTCTTGTAAAGGCGGAGGGCGGGAAAAACATCATTTTGCCGGAGGAGGCAACAGAGCTTGAAGACGTGGACTGCATTCTTGTTCTCGGCTGTCAGGTCAAAACTAACGGAAAACCCAGCGATATGCTCTCGGACAGGCTTAAAAGAGGAATTGAGTTGTATGAAGGCGGCGTTGCACCCAAAATTATAATGAGCGGCGACCACGGACAGGCTGAATACGATGAGGTAGGCACAATGAAGCAGGTCGCTGTTGACAGCGGTGTGCCGTCAGAGGATGTATTTATGGACCATGCAGGGTTTTCTACTTATGAGAGCCTTTATCGTGCAAAAGAGATTTTTCAGACCGATAAAATTATAATTGTAACTCAGGAATATCATTTATACCGGGCCCTATATATCGCAGAAAAGCTTGGGCTTGATGCCTGCGGCGTAAATTCGGACTATCGCACCTATTTCGGGCAGACAAACCGAGAGCTGAGAGAAATACTTGCAAGGTGCAAGGATTTTGTAAAGACAATTTTCAAGCCTGAACCCACTTATCTGGGAGAAGCAATCCCCGTAAATGGTGACGGGGATATAACTGATGATTAAATCAGAAAAGTCTTTTTAAAGCTGATATAAAATTTTATCAAGGTTATGATAAATAACCCCGCGACAGGAGAAAACTAATAAAAAAGGGCATATTTTTACTTTTAGCGGCATTTTATCACCTCGTTATATCAAGTACAAGCTTAACCTATCAGATATTTTTTATCCAAGGACCGATATTGTACAGCTTCCAGGATATGCTCCGCCGAGATGTTTTCCTCGCCTGCCAAATCGGCTATGGTGCGGGCCACCTTGATTATTCGGCTGTAAGCACGGGCTGAAAGACTGAGCCTTGTAAACGCCAGCTCCATAATGGACTTTTCCGTTTCGCCCAGCTTACAGAATTCATTTAAGTATTTGGAATCCAAGTTTGCGTTATTATATATTCCTATATCACGGTAACGCTCCAGCTGGATTTGTCTTGCCCGATTAACACGTTTTTTAATTTCTGCCGAGCTTTCGGTTTTTGTTTCTTCGGTTAAATGCGAATATTCCACGGGAGATACCTGGATATGCAAATCTATTCTGTCTACGAGAGGTCCGCTGATTTTGCTCAGATATTTATGGATTTGTGCCGTACTGCATCCGCATTGATGCTTTTTATCTCCGAAATAACCGCAGGGACAGGGATTCATGGCGGCTATCATCATAAAATTACAAGGGTATGTAATGCTTGCTGACACGCGGGCAATGGAAACCTCTTTATCCTCTAAAGGCTGTCGCAGTACCTCAAGAGCAGATTTCTTGAATTCGGGAAGCTCGTCTAAAAACAGCACGCCATGATGTGCGAGACTGACCTCGCCCGGTCGCGGCACTCTGCCGCCGCCTGTGATACTGGTGGTAGATACCGTATGATGTGGCGAACGGAAGGGTCTTGTATTAATAAACGGCACATCGGGAGGCAGGGTACCTGCTATGGAATGGATTTTTGTAACCTCAAGGGCTTCGGCAAAGGATAAATCAGGCAAAATAGACGGAAGTCTCTGTGCCAGCATGGTTTTACCGGAACCGGGAGTCCCTATCATCAGACAGTTATGCCCGCCTGCGGCGGCAATTTCCAGTCCTCTTTTAACATTCTCCTGACCTTTAACGTCGGCAAAATCATATTTATAAACTGCGGTCTGTCCCGACAGAAGCTTTTCATCGGGAATATATCTTTCTATAGGTGCATCACCTGTCAGATGTGCTATTACTCTATGGATATTTTCAGCACCGAAAACCTCTATGTCCCTTACAACAGAAGCCTCGGCGGCGTTTTCTTTTGCCACAACAACTTTTTTGAAGCCTGACTGCCAGGCGTTTATTACCATAGGAAGAACACCGCTGACGGGACGAATATCGCCCTTTAGTGACAGCTCGCCGATAAACAGATATTCCGATATATCAGGCAGCCTTATTCTTGCAGAAGCAACCAGGATTGCCATAGCAATGGGCAAATCAAAGCCGGAACCTTCTTTTTTTACGTTTCCGGGTGCTAAATTAACGGTTATCTTACCTAAAGGGAAATCAAACCCTGAGCTTTCTATGGCTGAAATTACTCTTTCTTTAGATTCTTTTACCGCCGCATCGGGCAAGCCTACCGTATCAAAGCTGTTAAGCCCTGAATTTATGCTACATTCCACGTTTACGGTAAAACCGTCAATTCCCATTATTCCTCCTGAATACACAGTCGATACCATAAAAGTCTCCTCCTTTGGTTATAAAAAAAATCCGCAACAAAAAGTACTGTAACGGATTTTATTTCGATTTTATCGTCAAAACAACCATACGTAAACGGCATGCCGTACGCATAATCAGTATTATTATATTGACATAAAGGGTTATTCGGCACTTTTTAAAACCGTAAGCTCAACATCGTGTGTTAACAAATCCGAATAGTTATACGAGCATCTGCCTGTTTCGTCATTATATTTGTTGTTATCAAATTTCACAACAAACACGCTGGGATAGGTTTTCTCAATAACCCCGCGGCGTGACGAAATACGCTTTCTTCCTTCTTTAGTTATTATTCTTACCTTGCTGCCAATTACAGTTTCAAGGTCGTGTCGTATAAGCTCCAGCTTACTAACCATTGCTACCAGCTCCTTTTGTAACTACGGCTTATATTAAAATAAGTCTATACTATTATTATACCACAACATCTTGTGTTTGTCAATATAAATTTTAATATATATAGTTGTTTTTAGCCAATAGGTTCAAAATCCGCTGCTCCATGCTTACAAAGAGGGCATATAAAATCCTCGGGCAAAGGATCGCCTTCGTAAACATATCCGCAAATCTTACAAACATATCCCTTTTTGCCGTCGGTTTTGGGTTTGGGTTTAACGTTATTTTGATAGTACGTATATGTCATAGTTTCAGCCTGCGAGACAACTCTTGCTTCGGTTATGCTGCAGATAAACATTCCGTGAGTTCCCAAATCAATATACTGCTCTGTTTTAAGAGACATAAAAGAATTAATATATCTGGGCAGGAACATAATGCCGTTATCGGAACGCATTTCCGGATAATCCGCAAATTTATTTGCCGCTCTGCCACTTTGGAATCCGAAATTCTCAAACACAGAAAAGGGAGCATCGACAGAAAGGCAGTTTACGTTCATAATACCTGTTTGCTTAATTATATGATGGGAATAATTATCCTTGTTAATTGTCACTGCAATTCTGTTGGGGGAGTTCGTTACCTGAGAAATAGAGTTAACAACAAGCCCGTTATCCTTATCTCCGTCGCGACAGGTTACAACGTAAAGACCGTATCCGATATTAAACAGTGCCGATAAATCATTTTTATCTGCTGTTTCGCTATGCTGTGCAATATAATCACGGCACATTTCATTGGCAAGCAGCTCCAGCTGTTCGGAGCTTTCTGCGTTTAAAGCTGATTTTATCTGTACGACAGTATCCGCAAAGGTTATATTTTTACACGGTTCAAGCATAGTTTTCATAACCTTCGCCGCAAGAGGCGCCCAGCTACCGTTTTCTATAAAACCGATGGCGCGGTTTTTGTAGCCTCTTTCTGTCAGATGGTTTATAAATTCGCGCATAAAGGGGAATATATCAGCATTATAGGTGGTTGTCGCAAGTATAAGCTTGCTGTAACGGAAGGCATCTTCAACAGCCTCTGCCATATCACAGCGTGCCAGGTCATTCACCACTACCTTGGGACAGCCTTTACTGCGTAATTTTTCCGCCAGCTGTAACACCGCTTTTTTAGTATTACCATAAACAAAAATATAAGCAATTACTATTCCTTCTGTTTCAACAGCATAGGACGACCAGGTATTATATAAATTTATATAATAACCTAAATTTTCGGTCAATACCGGTCCGTGGAGAGGACAGATGATTTCAATATCAAGTCCTGACGCTTTTTTGAGCAGAGCTTGTACCTGTGCCCCGTATTTTCCTACTATTCCGAAATAATAGCGGCGTGCTTCACATGCCCAGTCCTCATCTGCATCTAATGCTCCGAACTTGCCAAACCCATCGGCGGAGAATAATATTTTATCATAGCTGTCGTAGGTAACGATAACCTCAGGCCAATGTACCATAGGAGCAGTCACAAAGGTCAGCTCGTGCTTGCCTAAGCTCAGGGTATCGCCTTCACCTACAATAATTCTTCTGTCTTCAAAAGCTGTACCGAAAAACTGTTCCATCATAGTGAAGGCCTTGGTACTTGCCACAACCTTGGCAGCTTTATATACATTCATAAAATTTGCGATATTTGCCGAATGGTCAGGTTCCATGTGCTGAACAATAAGATAATCGGGCGCTTTACCCTCCAGGGTCTTTGCAACATTATCAAGCCACTCGTGGTTAAATCCGGCATCAACTGTATCCAGTACAGCAATTTTTTCGTCAATAATGATGTAGGAATTGTATGCCATTCCGTTTTCTACTACATATTGACCTTCAAACAAATCTATTTTATGATCGTTTACGCCAACATATTTTACATCCTTTGTTATATTCATTTTACATCCTCCTTTTTATTTTGTATATCCTTCGTCATCGCTTAAATCCGATGAATTATACGCCTCAACCGCTAAAGCATCGCAACGCTCATTTTTGGGATGTCCGTCGTGACCCTTTACCCATATAAATTCAACCTCGTGAATTTTCATAAGAGGTAAAAGCTCTGCCCATAAATCATTATTGGGTGCCGATTTCCCGTCAGATTTCCTCCAGCCTCTTTTCTGCCAGGAATAAACCCAGCCCTTTGAAACAGAGTCCACCACATATTTTGAATCTGAATATAATTTCACATTACACGGGTATCGCAACAGCTTCAGTCCCGTAATAACCGCCATCAGCTCCATGCGGTTATTGGTGGTGCGCGAAAAGCCTTCGGAAAATTCCTTCTCAATGTCGCCGTATTTAAGTATTACCCCATAGCCACCCTTCCCCGGATTTCCACTGCAGGCACCATCGGTATAAATCTCAACTGTTTTCATATAATCACCGTTACTTTCCTTCTCTGTCTGTAGATATTCGGTCAAACTCGCAATAAATCTCGTTGCCGTATGGCAACATATCAAGTCATTTATGACATATCGAAAATCAAGAAACGAGATTTATATCGATAATGAATTCGCTACGTGAATTCATTATATCACAAAACTGTACTTATTGCAATAGAAAACACATATTTTATATAGAAAATAAATTTAAGTCGGTGATGAAATGTTTAACTATATCTGGGCAGTAATGATTTTAATATCCGTTGTTTTTTCGTTTTTCAGCGGGACGGCGGAGACGGTGACTTCTGCGGCGGCGGAGGGTGGGATTGCCGCTGTGGAATTCTCTCTTGAGCTTATAGGTATTATGGCTTTTTGGAACGGAATAATGAATATTGCGGAAAAAAGCGGAATAATCCAAAAATTTGCAAAGGTAATAAAACCCGTTTTCAGAAAGTTGTTTAAATCTGTTGACCCTAAAAGCCCTGCCGCCGAAAATATGCTGATGAATATAACCGCCAATATTTTAGGGCTTGGCAACGGTGCCACGCCTTTCGGAATCAAAGCCATGAAGGAGCTTGGAAAACCCGCAGGGGGCATTGCCACTGATGATATGATTATGTTTTTAGTTTTCAACACGGCATCTATTCAGCTTATTCCCACTACCGTAATTGCAATGCGAAGTGCCGCCGGCAGCAGTATGCCCTCTGAAATAACCGTTCCTGTATGGATTGTATCCTGCGCTGCCCTGGCTGTTGGCATTTTTGTCGCCCGGAGGTTCAGATGACATCTTATATAATTCCGTTTATTATTATGATTATTATTGTTTTGGGGCTTATCAGAAAAGGGGATGTTTTTTCGCCCTTCCTTGAAGGTGCAAGGGAGGGACTTCGGCTCGCTATTGATATTTTCCCTAATATTTTAGGAATTATGACAGCAATATATATGCTTCGTTCATCGGGAGCTATTGAACTGCTGTCTGCCTTTTTAACGCCTGTGCTTAAGCCTTTGCGTTTTCCGCCTGAGGTTATTCCTCTTGCGGTTTTGCGACCCGTTTCGGGAAGCGGCGCTTTAAGTATAGTAAAGGATATTTTGGAAACCTACGGCCCCGACAGCTATATCGGGAGAGTTGCTTCCGTTATGATGGGGTCTACCGAAACCACTTTTTATACCGTAGCACTTTATTTTGGCGTGGCAGGTATAAAAAATATCCGCCACACGTTAAAAGCAGCACTTGCGGCGGATATTACAGGTATAATATTGAGCATTATAATATGCAATTTATTTTTCAGAATGTAATTTTTTCAGAAATATAGTTTACCAAATCCTCGATTTTAACCAATTCCTGTTCCATAGTATCTCTGTCACGAACAGTAACCGTGCCATTTTCAAGAGAATCAAAATCGTAGGTAACACAGAAGGGAGTACCGATTTCATCTTGTCTTCTGTAGCGTTTTCCTATACTGCCGGCTTCGTCATATTCAACCATAAAATGCTTTGCAAGCAGTTCATAAACCTCGAGAGCTTTCTCGGAAAGCTTTTTGGAAAGAGGCAACACAGCCGCTTTATAGGGAGCGAGAGCAGGATGCAGGTGCATAACTGTTCTTACGTCGCCTTCGGCAATTTCCTCTTCGTCATAGGCTTCTACCAAAAATGCAAGAGCCACACGGTCCGCACCAAGTGACGGTTCAACTACGTAAGGAACATATTTTTCGTTGGTGAACGGGTCTGTATATTCCATACTTTCACCGGAATGAGTCGAATGCTGTGTCAAGTCGAAATCTGTGCGGTCAGCAATACCCCAAAGCTCACCCCAACCGAAGGGGAACATAAATTCAATATCAGTGGTTGCGTTGGAATAGTGCGATAATTCTTCGGGGTCATGGTCACGAAGCTTTAAGTTTTCGGGTTTGATTCCCAGAGAATATAACCAATTTGTGCAATAATCCTTCCAATATTTGAACCATTCGAGGTCGGTGCCGGGGGCACAGAAGAATTCAAGCTCCATCTGTTCAAATTCGCGGGTTCTGAAGATAAAGTTACCCGGTGTTATTTCGTTACGGAAGGATTTACCTATCTGAGCTATACCGAAAGGAACTTTTTTTCTGCAGGAACGCTGAACACTTTTGAAGTTAACGAAAATACCCTGCGCTGTTTCGGGACGGAGATATAATTCGGATTTGGAATCCTCTGTTACGCCCTGGAAGGTTTTAAACATAAGGTTAAATTTACGGATATCCGTATAATTAAGCCTGCCGCATTCGGGGCACACGATATTGTTTTCGTTGATATAGCTGAGCATCTGTTCGTTGCTCCAGCCGCCTACATTGATGACCTCGCCTTTTGCAGCAGCATAATCCTCAATCAATTTATCTGCACGGTGACGGGTTTTACATTCTTTACAGTCCATAAGCGGGTCGGAAAAACCGCCTACGTGACCTGATGCTACCCAAGTCATAGGATTCATAAGAATTGCCGCATCAAGGCCTACGTTGTAGGGGGATTCCTGGACAAATTTTTTCCACCACGCACGTTTAACGTTATTTTTAAATTCAACACCTAAAGGACCGTAATCCCAGGAATTGGCAAGACCGCCGTAAATCTCAGAACCGGGGAATATAAAACCTCTGCCTTTACATAAGGCGACGATTTTCTCCATAGTCTTCTCTGTATTTTTCAAAATTATCATTCCTTCGCTGTTTATTTCTTATATTATATGTTATCAAAAAAAAGCCGGTTTGTCAATAGTTGTATTAAAATTCAGGAAGCTTTGCAAGGGCTTTTTCTATTTCCTCATCAGTAGGAACATAATCGTCCATTTTTCCGTCGTGGAATTTCTCGTAGGCATACATATCAAAATAACCCGTTCCCGTAAGTCCGAAGAGAATAGTCTTTTCTTCGCCTGTTTCCTTGCATTTAAGGGCCTCATCTATAGCAACCTTAATTGCATGACTGCTTTCGGGTGCAGGCAGGATACCTTCTATTCTTGCAAAATATTCTGCCGCCGCAAATACATCAGTCTGTTTTACGGATACCGCTTCCATAAGCCCGTCATCATAGAGCTGTGACAGCGTAGAGCTCATACCGTGGTATCTCAATCCGCCTGCGTGAGTTGAAGACGGAATAAATCCGCTACCGAGAGTATACATCTTCGACAGAGGACACACCATTCCCGTATCACAATAATCGTAGGCATACTTACCTCTTGTGAAGCTTGGGCAGGATACAGGCTCAACAGCAATAATTCTGTAATCCGCCTCGCCTTTTATTTTCTGACCCATAAAGGGAGCGATAAGACCGCCCAGATTTGAACCGCCGCCTGCACAGCCGATAATAATATCAGCCTTTTCACCGTATTTATCCAGAGCCGCCTTGGATTCAAGACCTATTACGGTCTGATGGAGCATTACCTGGTTAAGCACACTGCCTAAAACATATCTGTAACCTTCCATTGAGGTTGCCGCTTCAACAGCTTCGGATATTGCACAGCCAAGACTTCCCGTTGTACCGGGATGTTCCTCTAAAATCTTACGACCAACCTTTGTATCGGCAGAGGGCGAAGGCGTAACAGATGCCCCATAGGTTCTCATAACCTCACGTCTGAAAGGCTTTTGCTCATAAGATACCTTTACCATATATACCTTACAGTCAAGGTCAAAATAAGAACACGCCATAGAAAGAGCTGTTCCCCACTGACCCGCGCCTGTTTCTGTGGTAACACCGCGAAGCCCCTGTTTTTTAGCGTAATATGCCTGCGCTATGGCAGAATTAAGCTTATGACTTCCGCTGGTGTTGTTTCCTTCAAATTTGTAATAAATTTTTGCAGGTGTACCCAGCTTTTCTTCAAGACAGTAAGCTCTTACAAGAGGTGCAGGACGGTACATTTTATAGAAATCAACTATATCCTGCGGTATATCAAAATACGGCGTTGTTTCATCAAGCTCCTGTTTTACAAGCTCATCACAAAATACCTTTGACAAATCCTCCGAAGTTATAGGCTTTAAGGTTTCCGGATTTAAAAGGGGTGCCGGTTTGTTTTTCATATCAGCACGCAGATTATACCATTGCTTCGGAAGCTCACTTTCACTAAGATAAATTTTGTAGGGTATTTCTTTTTTTGACATTTGTCATTCTCCTTTCTTTTCAGGGACAATAAAAAAACTCCTGTCCCATAAAATGCTGGGACAAGAGTTATAATAAACTCCTGCGGTGCCACCCGGCTTGACGACTTACGTCCACTTTTCACGTACCATCATACGCAGATTTTTGATAACGGAGAAATCTACTCCGGCGCACATACTCGAAAATCTTTCTGATTGCCCTCAGATGTCCATTCGGTAATACCCTTTATACTGTAATTACACCATCTACAGCTCTCTGAAATAAAGCAAATAAAACCTACTTACTCACCTTCATCGGTTTACTATATTATATCACTTATATAAAATTTTGTCAATGATTTTTTTGAATTTTTTAAATTTGTATTGACAAACGGACGGTTTTTGTATATAATTGATACTGTGTTCCTGTGAAACCCTCAGAATTTTAAGACCGGGGGCAGAGGAAACTCCGGAGAATCTCGTTAAGAGTGCCGAAGGTGCAAGGCGATTTCGCCGAATCTCTCAGGCAAAAGGACGGAGCAGATAAGTCTGTATATGTCCATGTGCATTTTTCGGAGTCATCGGTTTGATGGCTTTATTTTTTTATATACCGGGAGGAAAATATTATGGAAGAATTTTTAGATACCTTGCTGAAAGCGGTTCAGACCGTCAACGGTTATCTGGCAGACTACATTTTAATTATTCTGCTAATAGGAACAGGACTTTTCTTCACCATAAAAACGCGTTTCGTTCAGGTGCGTTGTTTTGGTGAGAGTATGAAGCTTGTGTTTGGTAACATAAAGCTGTTTGGCGGGAAATCGGGCGGCGGGCTTTCGTCATTTCAGGCACTTGCCACAGCTATAGCGGCACAGGTAGGTACAGGTAATATCGTAGGTGCTTCGGGAGCTATTTTAGTGGGTGGTCCGGGAGCGATTTTCTGGATGTGGGTCATTGCTTTTTTAGGTATGGCAACAATCTACGCTGAAGCTGTGTTGGCACAGGAAACGAGAGTAACGGACAAGGAAGGTAATGTTCACGGTGGTCCTGTTTATTACATAAAACGTGCTTTCCCAAACGGATTTGGTACATTCCTTGCTATTTTCTTTGCCATTGCAATTACTTTGGCTTTAGGCTTTATGGGTTCGATGGTACAATCAAACTCCATTGCAGAATCTTGCAATACAGCCTTTGGTGTTGAAGGCTGGATTGCAGGACTTATAATTGCGGCGGCTTCTGCATTTATTTTCTTAGGCGGAATTCAGCGAATAGCCGCTGTTACGGAAAAGCTGGTTCCTGTTATGGCAGTCCTCTTCCTCCTTGGCGGACTTTATACACTTATTGTACGTATACAATATATTCCTCAGACCTTTGGTATGATATTCAAATATGCCTTTACCCCCTCGGCGTTTATAGGTGGCGGTATCGGCTATGCTATTAAAACAGCTGTCAGCCAGGGTGCCAAAAGAGGTCTTTTCTCCAACGAGGCAGGTATGGGTTCAACTCCCCATGCTCACGCTATGGCAAATGTTGAAAAGCCTCACGACCAGGGCGTTGTAGCTATGGCAGGTGTATTTATAGATACCTTTGCAGTTCTTACAATGACAGCTCTTGTTATTATCTCCTGCCTTTATACAGGAGACGGCATATTAGCAGGGCTTACAGGCGATGCTTATATTGCCGCAACAACCGGTCCTGATGCAATAATTACAAAAACAAATGCTATGCAGCTTGCTTTTTCGGGAATCATTTCGTTTGGTGATATTTTTGTGGCAATCTGTTTGCTGTTCTTTGCTTTTTCTACAATTATAAGCTGGAACTTCTTTGGCAAGCTTAACGTGCAGTATCTCTTTAAAAACAACAAAGCCGCAACCGCAATCTATTCTGTGATTGCAATAATCTTTATATTACTCGGCTCTTTGCTTTCCAATAACCTGGTCTGGGAGCTTACGGACTTTTTCAATTATCTTATGGTAATACCTAACGTAATCGCTCTTATAGCCCTTTACAAAACAGTTGAAAAGGCTTCGGGAAGTAAACTGAATAAATAATAAAAACCGCAGGCGTTTCCTTTGCCTGCGGTTTTTATGGATTCATTTCTTCTAATTTGCTACTCATTTCTTCCCAATTTTCCATCAGAACATCAATTTTTTTTCTATACTCCGTAATTTCATTTGTTATTTCCATAATTTTTGTATAGTCTGCCTGAATTTCGGGATTTTTGAGGTTCTCCTCGCAGAGAGAAATTTCAGCTTCTAATTCCTCGATTTCTTTTTCGCTTCTGGCGATACCACTCCGCAGCTTGCGGATTTCCGCGTCTCTTTCCTTTTTCATACGGTAATCTTTGCCGCCATCGCCTTTCTTCTTAGGGGCAGTATTATTCTTTAATCTTTCTAAATAATAATCGTAATTGCCCTCGTAGATTTTTATTCCGTCAGGAGTGAGGCGATATATTTTATCGGCAAGACGGTTTATAAAATATCTGTCGTGGGAGATTATGAACATAGTACCGCTGTATCCGTCAAAAGCGTTTTCCAAAGCCTCTTTAGATGCTATGTCAAGATGGTTGGTAGGCTCGTCAAGCATAAGAAAATTACTGCCCGACAGCATCAGCTTAAGTAAGGACACCCTCGCCTTCTCGCCGCCGCTTAAAACGGAAATATCCTTAAACACGTCCTCGTCCTTGAACAGAAAAGCCGCACAGGCATTTCGTATTTCCGTCTGAGTTTTCTTCGGATATTTATCCCAAATCTCGTCTATAACCGTTTTTCGCTCATCTAAATCGCTCTGCGCCTGGTCGTAATACCCGATTTCTACGTCACTGCCGTGACGTATCATACCTTCTGCGGGAGTGTATTCTCCCAGCAAGGTTTTGAAAAGAGTGGTTTTCCCGCAACCATTGGGTCCTAAAAGGAATATTCGCTCGCCTCTTCTGATATGGAGGTTTATATTTCTGAAAATTTCTTTCCCGTCAAATTTCATTTTTAAGTTTTCTGCCGTAATGACATCATTGCCGCCCGTTTTGTTGGTAGTGAACTCAAACCTGATGCTTTCTGCCTCATCGGGAGGAGCCTCAAGGGTTTTCTCAAGCCTGTCAATCATCTTAAGCTTGCTTTCGGCAGTCTTTATGTTACGCTCGCGGTTCCATCTCCGCTGTTGCTCCACAATGCCCTCAATGCGTTTTATTTCACGCATAGTGTTGGCATATTTTTTCTCCATAGCATCAATATTTTCCTCGCGTAATGCCAGGTATCTTGTGTAATTTCCGTTATATACAGTCAAGCTGCTGCCATTCATTTCAAAGGTTTTTTCCGTAACCTTATCCAGAAAATATCTGTCGTGGGAAATCACCAGAACAGCTCCGCTGTAATCGGAAATAAATTCCTCCAGCCAGGTGACCGCCGTAATATCAAGATGGTTGGTAGGCTCGTCAAGGAGAAGTAAATTACAGCCTCCGAGAAGCATTTTTGCCAGCTTTATACGGGTTAGTTCTCCTCCGCTGAGAATTCTCAGGGGCTTTGCAAAATCCTTTTCATCAAATCCAAGACCCATCAGAGTGGCACGGGTACGGCTTTTATATACAAAACCGCCGTCTCTCTCATATTTCTCCGTCATTTCGTGCTGTTTCACCGTCAACGCCGAAACATCACCGTCACCTATTTCAATCTCCAGATTTATATCATCAATATCTGATTCCAGCTTTATAAGGTCGCTGAAAACGCTGAGAGCTTCCTCATAGACCGTTACAGACTCATCCGTGGGTGTGTACTGCTCCATATATCCCATTTTCAGCTCTTTGCTTTTATAAATATCGCCGCTGTCGTAGGGAAGCTCACCCGTTATGATTTTAAAAAGAGTGGTTTTTCCTGCGCCGTTAACACCTACCAGCCCTATTTTGCTGTTTTCGGCTATTTCAAAAGATATTTTTTCAAAGAGCAGTTCACTTCCAAAATATTTCGTAATATTGCTTAGTCCAAGTAACATAGCTATCCTCGCATTATAATAAATTTTCGTCCTTCATATTTTGTAATGCCACAAGCACGCCTATTCTGCCACATTCAAAATCCAGACTTCCCTGCATATATGCAATGTAAGGCGGTTTTACAGGCGCATCGGCACTAAGCTCTGTGGTAGACCCCTGGGTAAAGGCTCCTGCCGCCATAATTACGGGACAGTCATAGCCGGGCATTTCCCACGGTTCGGGAGTTATATAGGAATCAATGGGTGCACCCTTTTGTATTCCCTGACAAAAAGCGACAAGGAGTTTTTCGTTGCCGAATTTCACCGCCTGTATAATATCGCCCCTTGCTCCGTCAGATGAGGGGCAGACCTCAAATCCTGTTTCTTCAAACACACCGCCGCAATAAACAGCCGCCTTTATTGCCTGTGCTGTTATGTGAGGTGCCATAAAGAATCCCTGCAAAATCTCACGGTTAAATCCGAAGGAAGGACCTACCTTTTTACCTTGACCGATACAGTTCATCTTATAAGATGCCAGCTTTACATATTCCTTTTTGCCGGCAATGTACCCGCCGCCGCGGGCAATTCCGCCGCCGGGGTTTTTGATAAGGGAGCCTGCCATAAGGTCAGCACCTACTGCCGTAGGCTCTTTTTCTTCCGTAAATTCACCGTAGCAATTATCTACTATACATACTATATCCTTATTGTAAGCCTTTACGGTTTCTATAATTTCCGCTATATCCTGTACAGACAGGGTATCGCGCCATTCATAGCCTTTGGAACGCTGAACAAGCACCGCCTTAACCTTGTCTGTCATTTTCGCCTTTATGGCATCGAGGTCGGGTCTTCCGTTTTTCAGCGGAACCTCATCATAATCTACGCCGAAATCCTTAAGACTTCCTACCCCATCCGCACTGATAACACCCTGCAAGGTATCATAGGGCTGTCCCGTCACAGATACAAACAAATCTCCCGGACGCAGAACTCCGAACATACAAAGGGACAAAGCGTGAGTTCCCGACACTATGCTGTGACGAACCAGGGCATCCTCGCACTCAAATACAGCTGCATATAATTCTTCAATGGCATCACGTCCCAGGTCATCATAGCCATATCCGGTGGTTGCCGCAAAATGCGGTTCGCGGATTTTACACTCGCGGAACGCCGCCAGCACCCGAAGCTGATTATATCTCGCCATCTCGTCTATTCTTTTGAAATAAGGTGCGATTTTTTTCATTACCTTCTCGTCGGTTTTAATAACATCTTCACTTAGCCCGAAACCGGTTTTTAATAATTCTGCAATATTCATATTTTTCTCCGTTCTTTGTGTTTTTATAGAATTAAATATTTTATGGGACACGGTATAAAAAAGGTTGTTGCACTATCGGTACAACAAACCAATTTTAATTATATTTATTTTCGCCAACTTGGATTTTAGCCTACAGCATATCCCTTTTTAAATGCCGCAATATTAAGGTCGAGGAATTTAGGAGGAACTGTAGCCTCAAGAGCCTCTATCCATTTTTCCTTTGAGATATTGCTGTTTTTCGCAAGCACACCTATAAGAACCACGTTAGCCGCTTTCGGATTACCGCATTCTTCCGCTATTTTCATAGCATCTATAGCTGTTACGTCACATTTTTCCTTAAGGGTATCCAAAATATTTTCGGGATATTTTGCCGCACCCGTAATTACGGGCATAGGCGAAATTTCCTGAGTATTTACTATAAGCTTGCCGCCTTCCTTCACATAAGCTGTTCCTCTTAAGGCCTCCAGATTTTCAAAAGCAAGAACAATATCGGCGTTACCTTCCGTAATGATAGGAGAATTTACATTTTCACCAAATCTTACATAGGTTATAACACTGCCGCCACGCTGTGACATTCCGTGTACCTCGGAAACCTTTACGTCATAGCCTTCCATAGTTGTAACATTTCCGATAATGCGGCTGGCGAGGAGGGTACCCTGACCGCCTACGCCTACTATAACTATATTTGTAACCATTGCTTTTCCTCCTTACATTTTCTCAATAGCACCGAATTTACAAATGTTCATACAAAGTGTACATCCGTTGCATTGAGTTCTGTCTATTGTTGCCTTGCCGTTTTTAAATGTAATGGCGGGACAGCCGATTTTCATACACATTTTACAGCCCTTGCACTTATCTGCGTTAATGGTGCAGGGAGCGCCGTAGTTTACGTTTTTAAGAAGAGCGCAGGGACGGCGTGCTATAATAACGGAAGGAGCGTCTGCTTCAACCTCGGCTTTTACAACCTTTTCAAAGGCTTCAACATCAAAGGGATCTGCTACCGTTACGCGTTCAACGCCAATGGCACGAGCCAACATTTCCATATCCACGCGGCGGGTTTCTTCACCCTTTATGGTATAACCCGTAGTGGGATTCTGCTGATGACCTGTCATACCTGTTATGGCATTATCCAATATAATAACCGTAGAATTTCCTTTGTTATAAACTATATCAATGAGTCCTGTAATACCGCTGTGCATAAAGGTGGAATCGCCAATAACGGCAACGGCTTTTTTGCCAAATTCTCTGCCTCTTGCTTTTTCCATTCCGTGAAGTCCGCTGACGCTGGCACCCATACAAACACAAACATCTATGCTCGCAAGAGGAGCTGCCGCGCCTAATGTGTAACAGCCGATGTCACCGCTGACGGTGAGACCAAGCTTGCTGAGGACGTGGAAAGTACCTCTGTGAGGACAACCGGGGCACATAACGGGAGGACGTACCGGAATATCCATAGGAGCAGATTTTTCAAATTTTTCTCCCATTATACCTGCTTTTATAAGCTCGGGAGTATATTCGCCGAGGAGAGTGAATACTTCTTTCCCTGTAACGTCAACACCCTGTACCTTACAGAATTCTTCTATATAGGGGTCTAATTCTTCAGCTACATACACCTTATCCACGTTGCTTGCGAATTCCTTGATAAGTGCCGTAGGAAGAGGGTTTATCATACCAAGCTTTAAGAAAGAGGCATTGGGGAAGGCTTCCTTTGCATACTGATAGGAAATACCTGCCGCAATAATACCGATTTTCTTATCACCGTAGGTGATGGTATTAATATCTGAGGTTTCGCTGTAGCTTCGCAGATCCTCTGTACGTTTTTCAACAATTACGTGTTTTTTAACTGCCATTGCGGGCATCATAACATTTTTTTGAATATCTTTGTTATAGTCCTTAAGACCTACCTCATTACGGGGCAGCTCTTCAACCAGACTCTGTGAATGAGCAATTCTGGTTGTAAGTCTTATCATAACGGGAGTGTCAAATTTCTCACTGATTTCAAAGGCAAGCTTTGTATAATCACGGCACTCGCCGCTGTCGGCAGGCTCAAGCATGGGGAGCTTAGCCGCCTTTGCATAGTTACGGCTGTCCTGCTCGTTTTGTGAGCTGTGCATACCGGGGTCGTCTGCCACAACCAATACCATACCACCGTTTATACCTGTATAGGATGCGGTAAAAAGAGGGTCAGCCGCTACGTTAAGCCCTACGTGCTTCATACAGGTCATACTTCTTGCGCCTGCAACAGCCGCACCTACAGCCACCTCGGTTGCAACCTTTTCGTTGGTTGCCCATTCGCTGTATATCTCGTCATATTTTGAAACAAATTCTGTAATTTCGGTGCTGGGAGTTCCGGGGTATGAGGATACCACCTTAACACCTGCTTCATAAGCACCTCTTGCTATAGCCTGATTTCCAAGCATCAATTTTTCCATTAGTATTTTCTCCTATCTTAAATCTAATACACGTTTTGCCTTGCCTGTAAATCTTTCGAGAGACTTAGGCTCTACCAGGCTTACTTTAGCATCTATACCCAGCACAACGCGGATTTTATGTTTGATTTCCTTTTCCAATGCTTCGAGCATTGAGAAGGATTCAAGGATACTTGCATCTATAAGCTCTACCTTTACCTCCAAAGCATCGGTTACACCCTTTTTGGTTACAACCAGCTGATAGTGAGGACCGATATGGTTCATACCAACAAGCACACTTTCAACCTGAGACGGGAACACGTTTACGCCTTTAATAATGAGCATATCATCACTTCTGCCCATGATTTTCGCAAGTCTGTAAGATGTTCTTCCACAGGGGCAGGGCTCGGGGATGAGCTTTGAAATATCGCCGGTGCGGTATCTTATCATCGGGAGAGCCTCTTTTGTAACAGCCGAAATTACTACCTCACCTGTTTCTCCTAAAGGCACAGGCTCGCCGGTTTCGGGATTTATAATTTCAATTATAAAATTATCTTCGTTGATATGCATTCCGCATTTATTCACACATTCACCCGCAACTCCGGGACCGATTATCTCGCTGAGACCGTAGTTTTCCGTAGCGATAATGCCGAGGCGTTTTTCTATCTGCTCACGCATTTCTTCTGTTGAGCCTTCCGCCCCGAACAGACCATATTTCAAATGAATATTTTTCATATCAACACCCATTTCCTCCATAACCTCGCTGATATAGAGGGCGTAAGAGGGAGTGCTGATAAGAACGGTTGATTTGAAATCCTGCATAAGCATAATCTGCTTTTCGGTATTGCCTGATGAAGTAGGAACAACGGTAGCGCCTATCTTTTCCATAGCATAATGCAGACCGAAGGCCCCGGTAAAAAGACCGTAACCAAAGGCGTTTTGTACTATATCCTCATCAGTTACGCCGCCTGCCGTAACAAGACGTGCCATACATTCGGACCACATATCAATATCCGCTTTTGTATAGCCGACAACAGTAGGCTTGCCTGTAGTCCCGCTGGAGGCGTGAACACGAACTATCTTTTTCATAGGTACATTCATCATACCAAAGGGATAGTTGTCTCTCAAATCAGTTTTCTTTGAAAAGGGGAGATATTTAATATCCGATACGCTTTTAATCTTATCGGCAGTTATTCCCATTTTCTCAAACTTCGGTTTGTAAAAAGGATGTTCACTTACCTTTTCTACCGTATTTTTTAAATTTCTGAGCTGAATTTCCTCAATGGTTTTTCTGTCAGCACATTCAATTTCTTTGTTCCAAATCATCTTCAAAAATCCTTTCTATCTGAAGTTACTTTCATCTATTTGAACTTTATATTTTTGTGTAACCAAACTTACAAGAGGAGTCACAACTACAGAAACTATCATAGCATAAACGCCTAAATTCTGCGATAATGCCTTCGCGTTTTCAAAGCCTAAAGCCAAGGTTGCGCCGCCTACTACCACAATGCCCGACAGCATACCCGCCCAGGCACCGGGTTTTGTGATTTTCTTTGAGTACAGTCCCCAAATGAATGGCCCAATAAAGGAGCCTGCGATAACGCCCCAGGAGAAAGACATAAGCTGCATTATGAACGCTATTTTCATAGATGCAAATATAAATGACAAAGCCACAAATACGAGACACAGCAGTCTCATAAAGGTCATCTGTCTTTTCTTGTTCAAATCAGGCTTTACAACAGATGCCAGGTCAACGGTTATGGCAGAGCTGGAGGTCAGCACTATTGAAGACAGGGTCGACATTGATGCCGAAAGCACCAACAGCAATATAACAGCGAGCACTATGTTGGTAAATACACCGCCGGACAATGCTTTGTAAAGCATTTCAGGAACTACTGCATCAAAATTTCCGCCTATTTCCGCTTCTGTCAGATACAAGCGACCAAAGGTACCCACAAGATAAGCCCCTACGCCAATGATAACGGCAAAGGCAGTTGATACCACGGTTGCACTTTTTATGCTTTTTTCATCCTTGACAGCATAGAATTTATGCACCATCTGCGGCAAGCCCCATGTTCCGAAGCTGGTAAGCATTATATTCATCATAAGATAACTGCGTTTTTCCCCGCCTGTTATATTCACCAAATCGGGATTTATTTCGGCAAGCTGTTTAAAACCGTTTGCAAAACCGCCTACAGTCGGGTTATAAACCACAAGATATACCATAACTATAACGCCGAAAATCATAATAATTCCCTGGATAAGGTCTGTAACCGCTGTAGCAACATAGCCGCCAAGCACCAGATATATGGCCGTCAGAATAGCTATGAAAAGCATACAGTAAACATCTGAGGATATGCCTTCAATAAGCCCGTCAAAGAAGGGGAAAATCTTTGCAAACAAATATCCGAGACCTTTATATACCGTTGCGGCATAAGGTACAAGGAAAATAAAAATAATAAGAGCCGCATAAATTTTCATACCGCGACTTTGAAATCTTTTCTCAAAAAATTCGGGCATCGTTGATGCTGAAAGCTTATGGGTCATATTCCTCGTCCGTTTTGCCAGCAGCAGCCATGCCGCCATACAACCGAGAAGAGCATTTCCGATACCGATAAGCGTTCCGCCTATTCCTACATTCCAGCCTGTATTTCCTGCATAGCCTATAAATATAACCGCAGAGAAATAAGATGTCCCGTAAGAAAAGGCACTAAGCCAAGGCCCGATATTTCTCCCGCCCAGCAAAAAGCCGTCGAGAGTCTTCGTGTGTGTATTCGCTTTAATTCCTACCCATACCATAACGGCAAAAAAGAGCACAAGTGCCGTCAGGGCAATTACCTGTGTTTGTCCCATCATTTAAATCATCCTTCCATTCTACTTTTGAATACTTATACGTATTCGCCTACATAATAAATTGTACAACAAATTCTGACAAAAATAAAGGGGTAAATGCGTTTTTCGTAAAAATTGCATAAAAAAACTTTTTTTTTCTGTTAATATATACAATGAAAATCGAGAAATTTTTTTCTTATGAATCTAAAATCCCGCCCGTCCTTATCAAAAGTCCCTAAAAAACCTTTTCTTTTGGCAATATATTTGTGAATATTTTATCTATTAATTTTTCTGTTTTTTTGGTATAATAAAAGTTGATGTGAATTTCACATCATTACATAAGCAATCTGAAAACATTTCAGAATAGATTAACAGGAGGGAAAATAATGAGTAAGAAGTACGTTTACCTTTTTAAAGAAGGCGATGCATCAATGAGAGAGCTTCTCGGCGGTAAGGGTGCAAACCTGGCTGAGATGACAAAAATCGGTCTCCCTGTTCCTCAGGGTTTCACGGTTTCAACAGAGGCTTGTACTCAGTATTATGAAGATGGCAGAACCATCAATGCTGATATTCAGGCTGAAATTATGGAAAATATCACAAAAATGGAAGAAATCTGCGGAAAGAAGTTCGGCGATAAGGAAAATCCCCTTCTCGTGTCTGTTCGTTCCGGCGCAAGAGCTTCTATGCCCGGTATGATGGATACTATCCTCAACGTCGGTCTTAACGAAGAAGTTGTAGAGACAATGGCTGTTAAAGCTAACAATCCCAGATGGGCCTGGGACTGCTACAGAAGATTTATCCAGATGTATTCCGATGTTGTTATGGAAGTCGGAAAGAAATATTTTGAACAGCTTATTGACGAAATGAAAGAAGCTAAAGGCGTATCTCAGGATATCGACCTTACAGCTGATGACCTCAAAACTCTTGCAGGTCAGTTCAAAGCTGAGTACAAAGCTAAAATCGGTAAAGATTTCCCCTCAGACCCCAAAGAACAGCTTATGGGTGCTGTAGAAGCAGTATTCCGTTCATGGGACAACCCCAGAGCAAATGTTTACCGCCGTGACAACGATATCCCTTATTCCTGGGGTACTGCTGTTAACGTACAGATGATGGCTTTCGGTAACATGGGTGACGATTGCGGTACAGGTGTTGCATTTACACGTGACCCCGCTACAGGTGATAAAGGTCTTATGGGTGAGTTCCTTGTGAACGCTCAGGGCGAAGACGTTGTTGCCGGCGTTCGTACTCCTATGCCTATCGCTCAGATGGCTGAAAAGTTCCCCGAAGCCTTCGCTGAATTTGAAAATGTTTGTAAGATTCTCGAAGACCATTACAGAGATATGCAGGATATGGAGTTCACCGTTGAAAACAGAAAGCTCTATATGCTCCAGACAAGAAATGGTAAAAGAACAGCTAAGGCTGCCCTTAAAATTGCTTGTGACCTTGTTGATGAAGGCATGATAGATAAGAAAAAGGCAGTTGCTATGATTGACCCCAGAAACATTGGTTCGCTTCTCCATCCCCAGTTTGATGCTAAAGCTCTTAAAGCTGCTACACCTATGGGCAGAGGTCTTGGCGCTTCCCCCGGTGCTGCTTGCGGTAAAATAGTGTTTACTGCTGAAGATGCTGAAGCCTGGAATGCAAGAGGTGAAAAAGTTATTCTTGTTCGTCTTGAGACTTCCCCTGAAGACATCACAGGTATGAAAGCTTCTCAGGGTATTCTTACAGTTCGTGGTGGTATGACATCTCACGCAGCTGTTGTTGCGCGTGGTATGGGTACTTGCTGTGTATCCGGTTGCGGAGACATCAACATGGACGAAGAAAACAAGAAATTCACACTTGCAGGTAAAACCTTCAAAGAAGGCGATGCTATTTCTATTGACGGTTCTACAGGTAATATATATGATGGTATCATTCCTACAGTTGATGCTGAAATCGCAGGCGAATTTGGCAGAATTATGGCTTGGGCTGATGAATTCAGAACACTTAAGGTTCGTACAAATGCTGATACACCTGCTGATGCTAAGAAAGCTCGCGAGCTTGGAGCTGAAGGTATTGGTCTTTGCCGTACAGAGCATATGTTCTTTGAAGCTGACAGAATTGCAGCTTTCCGTGAAATGATTTGTGCTGATACAGTTGAAGCAAGAGAAGCTGCTCTTGAAAAAATCCTTCCTTATCAGCAGGGCGACTTTGAAAAGCTTTACGAAGCTCTCGAAGGCAACCCCGTTACTATCAGATTCCTGGATCCTCCTCTTCACGAGTTCGTTCCTACAGAAGAAGCTGATATTGCGGCACTTGCTAAAGCACAGGGCAAAACTGTTGAAGCTATTAAAGCTATCATAGCTTCTCTCCACGAATTTAACCCCATGATGGGTCACCGTGGTTGCCGTCTTGCAGTAACATATCCTGAAATTGCCAAGATGCAGACAAGAGCTGTTATCCGTGCAGCTATCAATGTTAAGAAAGCTCACCCCGACTGGAATATAGTTCCTGAAATTATGATTCCTCTCGTAGGCGATATTAAAGAGCTTAAATATGTTAAAGCTGACGTTGTTGCAACAGCTGATGAAGAAATCGCTAAAGCGGGCGCTGACCTCAAATACGAAGTTGGTACAATGATAGAAATTCCCCGTGCAGCTCTTACAGCTGACGATATTGCTAAAGAAGCTGAGTTCTTCTGTTTCGGCACAAACGACCTTACACAGATGACTTATGGTTTCTCCAGAGATGATGCAGGTAAGTTCCTTGATGCTTACTATGATGCAAAAATCTTTGAAAACGATCCCTTTGCGAAGCTCGACCAGACAGGTGTTGGTAAGCTTATGGAACTGGCTGTTGAACTTGGTAAGAAAGTTCGTCCTGAAATGCACTGCGGTATTTGCGGCGAACACGGCGGCGACCCCGTTTCCGTAGAATTCTGCCACACAATCGGTCTTGACTATGTTTCCTGCTCACCCTTCCGTGTGCCAATAGCAAGACTCGCAGCAGCGCAGGCGGCGATTAAAGAAAACGCATAATTTAACAATTTTGATTTGGGGCAAACCAAAGAAAAATAATTAATGTAACCTAAAGAAACGAAACAGAGATAAGAGAAATTTAAAAATTCTCTTATCTCTGATTTTGGTTTTTAAGAGAAGACAGCAAAGGAGATGTTATAAGTATGAAAATATTTAAAGTGACGGATTATAATGTTTCGACCGACAGCAAAAACCTGCAAACAGAAAAAATTCAGAAAGTATTGGATTTATGTAAAGCTGAGGGAGGCAGAGTTGTTTTTCCTAAAGGTGAGTATTGTATCGGTTCGCTTTACGTTCATTCAGATACAGAGATATATCTGGAAAGCGGAGCGGTTATTAAAGGAAGCGATGAAATCTCTGATTATGTGGATATTGAATTTCCGGATAATGTTCAGCCTTATCACGATTATATAGTCTTAAAGCCACAGATAGACGAATATATGGAAAGCCATAATGTAGATTATATATGTGTGGGCTATTGCCGTGCTATATTTTATTCTATCGGCGAAAAAAATATAGCATACATAGGTGAAAAGGACAGCCTTATAGATGGTGTGCATTGCTTTAATGCTGAAGGAGACCAGGGCTACCGCGGACCTCATACTATCTGGATGACTGCCTGTGAAAATATAACAGTTAAAGGTATTAATATTACACGTTCGGGAAACTTTGCTTTTCAGATGGATGGCTGTAGTAATATTTTGCTTGAAAATGCTAATGTTATTCGCGGAGATGACGGTATACATCTTGATTGCTGTCACAACATCAACATCAAAAACTCCGTTTTTGAAACGGGTGACGATTGTATAGCAGGATTAAATGTTACAGACCTTACAGTTGAAAATTGTTTTGTATCTTCAGCCTGCGATGATTTCCGTCTTGGCGGTAAAAACATCCATATAAAAGGCTGTCGCATTGAAGGCCCCTGCAAATATCCCCACAGGGTTACCACATTCAAAGGAAAAAATCGTGATTTACCCGATAATGAGGGAAGAAGAAATACATTTGTGTTTTTCTGTTACTTCTGTTCGGAAGCATTTCCTATGGACTCGGAAAATATTTTGATTGAAGATTGTAAAATCAATGGGGTAGACCGTTTGGTATATGCGGCAGGTCAGTTTTCGGAATTTCAGACAGGCGGCACATTAAAGTCAATATCTTTTAAAAATGTTGAAATAGACAATCTTTTGTTGCCGAGTATTTATTCAGAGGAAACAAAAGTTATTTTGAAGAATGTTAAAGTGTCTTCAAGGGATAAAAATTAATAATATGAAACAGGCTGTGATAATTTTATCGCGGCCTGTTCTGATACCACGTTTGCAAAGGTGTTTTTTACACCTTACCCTTTTTTATTACTTTTTAAACACTACAAGCTAAGTTCCCCGTTATGGATTCCTGTTATGGAAAATTCAACCCATTCGGCGATGTTTGTGGCGTGGTCGCCTATTCGTTCAAAATATTTGGCTATCATAAGCAAATCTATTTCGTATTCGCCGTCTGAAGGATTTTCTGCAATCAGGGTTATAAGATTTTTCTTTATTTTTTCAAAATATTCGTCTACCACATCATCGTAGGCTATGACCTTTTTTGCCAGGGCGACATCTTTTTTTACATAAGCCTCGATGCTTCCCGAAACCATTTCTATGGTGGCACGCGCCATTGCTGTTATATGGCTGTTTCCGAAGGGTTTTCTATCCTTGATGCTTTCTGTTATTTCAGCAATATCCGCCGCCTGGTCGCCGATTCTCTCCATATCGGTTATCATTTTAAGTGCCGCCGAAATTTGCCTTAAATCCCTTGCGACAGGCTGTTGATGGAGAAAGAGCTTCAGGCACATAGCCTCGATGTCTCTTTCCTTTTGGTCTATTTCTCTGTCTATAGGTATGATTTTTTCGGCAAGAGAAGCATCGCCTTCGGTCAAAGCCTTTGATGCTAAAGCTATGACCTGTTCACACAAAGCTCCCATTTTTGTCAGCTCGTCGCTGAGTATTTGGAGCTGTTCATCAAATTTTCTCCGCATTATCCAAACCTCCCTGTGATATAATCCTCTGTTCTTGAATCCTTCGGGTGAGCAAAAAGCCGTTCCGTATCACCGTATTCAATCAGCTTGCCCATAAGAAAAAATGCCGTATTATCCGATATTCGTACCGCCTGTTGCATATTATGTGTCACCATAATTATTGTATATTCCTTTTTCAGCTCATAAATAAGCTCTTCGATTTTAGAGGTAGAAATGGGGTCAAGTGCCGAGGTGGGCTCGTCCATTAAAATCACGTCAGGTTTTACGGCTAATGCCCTCGCGATACAAAGTCTTTGCTGTTGACCGCCTGAAAGACTCAAGGCGGATTTGCGGAGTCTGTCCTTTACCTCGTTCCAGATAGCCGCATCCTGCAAGGCTTTTTCCACTATTTCATCTAATTTTTTGCTTTTTCTTATGCCGTGAGTCCGCGGACCGTAGGCTATGTTATCATAAATACTCATAGGGAAGGGATTAGGCTTTTGAAAAACCATTCCTATTTGTTTTCGCAGTTCCGTCACATCAACAGCTGTACTAAAAATATCTTTACCTCTGTATCTGACGTTGCCCGAAAACCTTACCTCGGGAATCAACTCGTTCATTCGGTTTAAAGTCTTTAAAAAAGTGGATTTTCCGCAACCTGACGGACCTATAAGTGCCGTAATAGAGTTTTCTTCTGTTTTAATATTAATATTTTTAAGAGCCTGAGTGTTGCCGTACCATAAGCATAGCTCTTCTACATCTATGATGCTCATTTCTGTCTCCTTCCGGTGAAATATTTTTTCAAAACTGCCGCGGCAAGGTTAATTATTAAAGTCAGTATCATTAAAATTGCCGCTATTGCAAAGGCTATGCCAAACTCGCCCTGTTCCTTGGCGTAGACATAAAGAGCTACCGTCAGGGTTGCTCCGGCACTCGTCATTCCATCAAAAAAACCGTTCAGAGAATGGGCAAAGCCTGCTGTGAAAAGCAGAGCCGCCGATTCTCCTAAAATTCTTCCGGCGGCAAGGATGCAACCTGTAACTATACCGTCAATGCAGTTGGGTAATACTACTGTGCGTACCATTCGCCACCTGCCCGCACCCAACCCGAAAGCCCCTTCGCGGAAACTGTAGGGTACAGTTTTAAGACTTTCTACGGCAGTTTTCATTATAACAGGTAAATTCATAATCACCAAGGTCAGACTACCGGCAAGAAGAGAGGTTTTCATATTCAAAAATCTGCAAAAAAACAGCATACCCACCAGCCCGTAGATAATGGAAGGCACAGCCGCCAACGCTTCTGCCGTATATTCTATTATCACCACAATTCTTTTGTTTGCGGCATATTCCGTCAGATAAATTGCCGCACCCACGCCTATGGGCAGTACAATTAAAAGAGTGGTTATTAAAATATATACCGTATTTAAAATATCAGGTAAAATCCCTATTCTGTCTTCCAGATATGAAGGGGCTGTCAGCAGAAGCTGACCTGATATGTTGTAAAATCCGTTAAACAGTACATATATAATCATAAAAACAGCAGGGACCGAGGCAAGCATCGCCGAGATGACCATAAGCAGTTTCATAGTTTTTATATAAGCCTTTCTTTTTCTTGTAAGCACTATTTATTTCCCTCGTTTCAAAAAATAATTCAACGCCGCATTTATAAGCAGAATAAATAAAAACAGTACCAAAGCTACGGAAAACAAAGCCTGTCTGTGAAGCCCTACGGAATATGCCATTTCGCTTGCTACCGCAGTTGTCAGGAATCTGACACTTCCGAAAATTCGCGGCATATTTACGGCGTTTCCCGATACCATCATAACCGCCATAGCTTCGCCTATTGCCCTGCCTACCCCCAACACCACCGCCGCCGCAATTCCACTTTTTGCCGCAGGTACCGACACTTTGAACCAGGTTTCCGTCTCGGTAGCACCGAGGGCGAGAGAGGCTTCCTCGTATTCTTTAGGCACGGCCTCCAGCACGGTAAGAGACACCTTGATTATTGACGGTAATATCATAATCGCAAGCACTATAATTGCCGCCAAAAGACTTGCTCCGTCAGGTACGTTGAATATTTTTCCGATAGCAGGGACAAGAACCATCATACCTACTAAGCCATATACAACCGATGGAATCCCTGCTAAAAGACTTATAGCCCGGCCTACTGCGGATTTTATTTTTTTGTTTGCCGCCTTCGCCAGATATACAGCCGTAAAAAAGCCTATGGGAACACCTATAATTACAGCACCTGCCGTACCGTAAACGCTGGTTAAAATAAATGGCAGTATACCAAAGGAGGGGTCCTCCGCCGAAGGCATCCACGTTTTCCCGAAAATGAAATTAAAAAGTCCGACTTCTTTGATAGCAGGCACGCCCGATATAATGAGATATACGGTAATAACCAAAACACTTGCCACCGTTACAAGCCCTAAAACCAGAAAAATCCCGTGCATGATATTTTCAATTAAATTTTTCTTCATAATAATTCGGTATTACACCTGCTTTTCTGATAATATCCGCCGCGGCCTCCGAGGTTGCATAATCAAAGAAATTTTGCGCGGCTTCGGGGAGAGGGGTATCGGTTTTTGTTACAAGCACAAAGGGTCGTTGCAGGGCGTATTCTCCGTTTTTTATCGTAGCCTCCGACACCGCAATTCCGTCTATGGAAAGGATTTTAACATTTCCCTTGACCGAGGCAACAGAGGTGTAACCGATGGCATTAGGATTTTGTGCAACCGTTGCAATAACGTCACCGCTTGAAGTAAGCTCCTGGCGGTATTTGCAAGCATTTTCCGTATCGGTAACTGCTTCAAAGCCGAGTCTCGTTCCGCTACCTGCTTCCCTGCCGACAAGCACAATTTCTGTATTGGTTCCGCTCCACCTTGTAATTTCTCCCGTATAAATTGCTTTAATCTGCGAGGTTGTCAGATTTTCTGCAGGATTTTGCGGATTTACTATAATTGCAATTCCGTCATAAGCTAAAAACGTTTCCCTAAGACCCAATGCTTTTTCATCTTCTTTTAATCTGCGGCTTGAAAGTCCTATATGACACCCGCCTTCTGCCACTGCAATAATTCCTGCACCCGACCCTGTCGGGTTATAGGTGAAATTGATTTCGGGATTTGCTTTTTCGTAAGCCTCGCCCAAAGCTCCGATAACCTTTTCCATAGAGGTAGACCCGTCGGTTGCCACGTTTTTTCCGTTTTCGCTACACCCCGTCATTAACAGAGCCGATAAAACCACAGCTATAATTTTTTTCATATTCTCACTCCAAAAAGCTATATACCTGTAGTATACCACAAAATATCATTTTTAAATGTATAAATATAAAATTTTGAATATTTGATGGTACAGAGGCATAATATTTTGTGAGGTGATGACTTTGAAAAATTTAAAATCCTGCATAATTACGGGGATAATATTTGTTTCTGTTTTAGGTACGCTTCTGCATTTTGCCTATGAATGGTCGGGGAATAATGTCTTCGCAGGACTTTTTGCTTCCATCAATGAATCTACGTGGGAGCACATGAAGCTGATTTTCTTCCCTATGGTTATTTTTTCTTTTTATGCTAAAGGAAAATTAAATAAAAGCTATCCTTGCATAGGTTCCGCTATGGCTTTCGGAACACTTTTCGGAACTTTTTTAATACCGGTTTTATTCTATACTTATTCGGGGATACTGGGGTTTACAATAGATATTATCAATATCGCAACCTTTTATATAAGCGTAATTGCCGCTTTTTGGATGGTTTATAAATTAACTCAATCCTGCAGAGTCGCAAATCAAAGCAAGGCACTTAAAATCCTGATAATGACGACGGCTGTAGCCTTCGTGCTATTTACCTTCTTCCCACCGTCAATAGCTCTTTTTGAAAATCCGATGATATAAAACAGGCAGGGGCGTTAAAAGAAACGCCCCTGCCTGAAGTTGATATATAAAGTTTTACTGATTATTTACCTATAAACTTAAGACCTTCGGCAACAGCTTCCTCAGGAATCATTTTGATGACGTCGCCGCCGCTTCTCAGCTTATACTCAACAAGACCTTCGTTTATGAGCTTACCTACGGTTATACGAAGAGGTGTACCTATAAGGTCTGCATCCTTGAATTTAACGCCGGCACGCTCGTCGCGGTCGTCCATAATAACCTCAACGCCGTGGGCTTTAAATTCGTTGTATATTTTTTCAGCCGCCGCCATCTGCTGTTCGTCGGAGATGTTAACAGGCACGATTACCACCTTATAGGGAGCAATATTAACAGGCCAGATGATACCGTTTTCATCACAGTTCTGTTCAATTATTGCCGCTACGCAACGGTTAACACCTATACCGTAACAGCCCATAACAACGGTTTCTTCCTTACCGTTTTCATCAAGAAAATTACAGCCTAAGGCATCGCTGTATTTTGTACCCAGCTTGAATATATGACCTACCTCAATACCCTGTGCGGTTTCAATCACACCGCCGCATTTAGGACAAATATCGCCGCTTTCAATTACTCTTAAATCAAGAATGGCATCAGGCTCAAAATCTCTGCCGTGGTTGGTATTTATATAATGATAATCCGTATCGTTAGCACCGGTGATATAGTTTTGCATCTCAGCAACCTCTAAATCCATCAGGAGCTTGCATTTGATGCCTACGGGACCTGCAAAGCCTACCGCCGCACCTGTTACCTCTTCAACAGTAGCATAATCTGCCATTGCAAGCTCGGTGCAACCTAAGTAATTTTGCAGTTTAACCTCGTTAAGCTCGCGGTCGCCTCGTACCATAACGGCTACCGGCTCGCCGTCGCCGCAATAAATCAGAGTTTTAACAAATAAATTCGGGTTTATTTTCAGAAATTCCGCTAATTCTTCTATGGTTTTTACATTAGGCGTATGGATTTTTTCAAGAGCAAGGTCGCCTTCGGGACAGGAAATTTTTGTAGGAACACAAGCCGCCTTCTCATTATTTGCCGCATAACCGCAGCTGCAGAAAGCAATTGTATCTTCGCCAACCTCGGATTTTACCATAAATTCCTGAGAGCCGCTTCCGCCCATAGCACCGCTGTCGGCATCAACCACTATAAAATCCATATTCATCGCAGTAAACGCCTGAACATAAGCGTCATACATATTATCGTAGGACTTATCGAGCCCTGCTGTATCGCGGTCAAAGCTGTAAGCATCCTTCATAATAAACTCACGGCTTCTCATAACACCGAATCTGGGACGGCGTTCGTCACGATATTTTGTCTGAATCTGATAAAGGGTAACAGGTAAACCTCTATAGGAATGTATTTCATTTTTTACCATTTCGGTAAAAACCTCTTCGTGTGTCGGACCTAAACAAAAGCTTCTGTCGTTTCTGTCCTTAAGTCTGAACATTTCAGGACCAAACCGTTCCCATCTGCCTGATTCCATATAGGTTTCCGCCGGCAATATAGCAGGCATCAATACCTCCTGTGCACCGTGGCTGTCCATAGCGTCACGAATTACGTTTTCTACATTTTTAAGCACCTTAAGACCCATAGGCAGATAAGAATATACGCCTGCGGCTACCTTTCTCATCATACCTGCACGGAGCATAAGCTGATGACTTTTTATTTCCGCTTCAGCCGGAACCTCTCTCAAGGTTGGCATAAGCATTTTTGACATTTTCATTTTCATCTGTCCTTTCGGTTGTAAATAATTGAGATTATATCGGTCAATCAGCAAGAAGGCATACCGCATAAGCGGAAATTCCTTCGCCACGACCTTCAAAACCCAGCTTTTCCGTTGTGGTTGCCTTTACATTTACCTTATCAACAGAAATTCCTGCGGCGTTTGCAATATTTAACCTCATAGTTGGTATATAAGCCGCAAGCTTAGGCTTTTGTGCGGCGATAATACTGTCAATATTTCCGATTTCAAAACCTTCCTTTCGGATAAGCTCCGCTACGGCTTCAAGCAATTTAAGGCTGTCGGCACCTTTAAATTTTTCATCGGTATCGGGGAACTGTACACCTATATCAGCCAGAGCCGCCGCCCCCAAAAGAGCATCCATAATGGCGTGAACCAATACATCGGCATCAGAATGACCGTCAAGCCCCTTTTCGTATTCAATATCCACACCGCCTAAAATCAGTTTTCTGCCTTCAGTCAAGCGGTGGACATCATATCCGTTACCTATCCTCATAAATCCTCCTTCAACAAAGAACCTGCCAGCTGCAGGTCAATGGGATTTGTTATTTTTATATTGGCACTGTCTCCCGGGACTATTCGCACAGCATAACCCTGTGCCGTTGCCATACCGCAAAGGTCGGTGTAGCTTTCCATATCATCTTTTGCGGATTTGAACATGTTTTTCAAAACCTCTGTTTTAAAGGTTTGCGGTGTTTGTACATTATATATGGTATCACGTGCAGGAACAGCGGTCAGACATTTGCCGTCAACAGAAACCGCCATAGTATCAACAGCACCGATGAAGGTTCCGCAAGCACCGTATTTTTCTGCACATTTTATGTTTTCTTTAATGATTTCATCTGTCACAAAGGGACGAACTCCGTCGTGGGTTATAATAATATCATCCTTTTGTGCAAAAACCGATACCTCGGAGAGAATACGTAAAATACTTTCCATACGAGTATTTCCGCCTGAAATCACAATTATTTTATCACTGCCGATATATTTGCGGATAAGTTCATCGAGATATGAAACATAATCCTCGCGGCAGGCTACATATATTCTATCGCAAAGAGGTACAAATTTTCTGAGAGTATGTACTATTATAGGTTCGCCGTTTATATGTATAAACTGTTTCGGAATATTCTGACCCATTCTGTTGCCGCTGCCTCCGGCGGCTATTCCGGCGTATATCATGATTAATTTTCCTTTTCCAGCAGACGAGCTACAATTCCGTCCAATTTTTCTTCGATAGCCTGCTGAGTAGTACCTTTAGACAAAACCAGCTCGCTGATTAAAATCTGCTTTGCTGTAGCTAGCATTTTGCGTTCGCCGGAAGACAAACCCTTTGATTTATCGCGGTACATCAAGGTTTTAACCACCTGCGATACCGAATAAATATCACCGCTTTTTATCCTCAGGACATTCTCGCGATACCGTTTATTCCAGTTGGAGTTAATTTCTTCGGTATAATCAGCGAAATACTCAATAACCTTATCAGCCTCTGCCGGAGAGATAAGGTCGCGGATGCTTTCGGCGGAAACACCGGTTACAGGAAACATAACCTTCATACCCTCATAAGCCATACGCAGGATATAATAATTATTAATCTCCCCTAATACTTCCCGCTCTTCTATTGCTTCGATTATACCTGCGCCGTGCATAGGATAAACTATTTTGTCTCCTATGTTATACATACAAAAACCCCCAATAAAAATTTCTCTGATTATATTATACTACAACAAATGTGAATTGTCAAATAGAAATTCCCTATAAAATACAGGTTTTTTGAAATTTTGTCTTGTATAATATTATATATTTCGCACAAAATAACTTTAAAAATCAATATATTCGGAGATTTGTATATGTTACTTATAAAAAACGGAAAAATCTTTACAATGGAAAAAGAAAATATCATCTGCGGAGATATTTTAATTAAAAACGGAAAAATTGCAGAAATCGGTAAAATTTCGCACAGCGTTGATGCCAAAATCATAGATGCGGCGGAATGCTTTGTGCTTCCGGGACTTATAGATGCTCATTGCCATATCGGTATATCCGAAGAGAAAAAAGGATTTGAAGGCAATGACTGCAACGAAACTACGGAAGCGGTTACCCCTTATCTGAAAGCCATTGATGCCGTAAATCCTATGGACAGCTCCTTTGGCAATGCGGTGCGTGCAGGAATTACGTCTGTTATGACGGGCCCGGGAAGCTCCAATGTAGTAGGCGGGCAGTTTGTTTTTATGAAAACCTACGGCAGGGTTGTTGATGATATGATAGTCAAAGAGCCTGCCGCTATGAAAATAGCTTTCGGAGAAAATCCGAAAAATAACTACAGCTCTCAAGGGAAAATGCCTGCCACAAGAATGACAATAGCCGCAATGCTTCGCCGTGAGATAGAGGAGGCAAGGGATAATGACAATTTCACAAAAGTATGCTGGAAGGCCGTCTTTGATAAAAAAATACCCCTTAAGGCTCACGTTCACAGAACAGATGATATATTGACAGCCATAAGAATAGCAAAGGAATATGATTTGGATTTAACTCTCGACCATTGTACTGAAGGGCATTTAATAGCCGAGGAGATAAAGAAATCGGGCTTTCCGGCTATAGTAGGGCCGTCTCTTGCCTCCAGGAACAAAATAGAGGTTCAGTATATGGATTTCAAAACGGCGGGAATACTTGCGGAAAAAGGAGTTCTTACAGCTATATGCACCGACCATCCCGTTTCCGTAATCCAATGCCTGCCTATTTGTGCAGGTCTTGCAATAAAGGCGGGTATGGACCCAATGGAGGGGCTTCGTGCCATAACGATAAACCCGGCAAAAATTTGCAGAGTTGACCACAGAGTAGGCAGTATAAAAATCGACAAAGATGCCGATATTTCCATATTCAGCGGAAACCCTACGGATATTTATACCAACACTTTATATACCGTCATAGACGGGAAAATAATTTATGATTACAGAAAGAATAGCTGATGCGGTTATATACCGAAATCAGGAAGCAAACGCCTTTGTAATATGACAGATAACCAATGCAAAGTCAAAAATATGAAAATATTTTGTCACATTTTAGGTTGAATTCTTTTATAAAATATGTTATAATTATTGTGGTAATACCATTAATATGATAAAATCGGAGGTATTTATGGACATATTTTCTGTTTTAACCTTGCTGGGCGGACTTGCGCTTTTTCTTTTCGGAATGAATTATATGGGCGACAGTCTTAAAAAATTATCGGGCGGTCAGCTGGAGTCAATTCTTCAAAAGCTCACATCAAATAGGCTGAAAGGCTTCTTGCTGGGACTTCTTGTAACAGCCGTAATACAAAGCTCATCGGCAACTACTGTTATGCTGGTTGGTTTTGTTAACTCGGGTATTATGTCCCTTTCACAGACTATTGCCATAATCATGGGCTCTAATGTAGGTACAACGATTACCTCGTGGCTTTTGAGTACAACGGGTATATCGGGGGATGTAATCTGGCTGAAGCTGTTAAAACCCGATTCCTTTACGCCTGTTTTTGCTATGATTGGTATATTTATGACAATGATGGCAAAATCAGAAAAAAAGAAGGATGTAGGTTCAATTTTACTTGGCTTTGCCATTTTGATGTTCGGTATGGAAACTATGTCGGGAGCTATGTCGGGACTTAAGGATAACGAGAGCTTTGCTCAAATTCTTGTAATGTTTGAAAACCCCGTTCTCGGTATATTATCCGGTACCATCCTGACGGCTATAATACAGTCCTCCTCCGCATCGGTGGGTATTTTGCAGGCGTTATCCTTGACGGGTGCAATACCTATGTCAACAGCGCTGCCCGTAATTCTGGGACAGAATATCGGTACAACCATTACACCTATTTTGTCATCAATTAACGGAAACACCGATTCTAAAAGAGTGGCAATCTCCTGTTTGTACATAAAATTAATCGGCGTGGTGGTTATCTGCGTGATTTTCTACGCACTTCATTCGATTGTGGGATTTGCCTTTATGAATGAAAAAGCGTCCGTATTTTCCATAGCCCTCGTGCATACAACCTTTAATATATTGTCTACCATTATATTAATTCCTTTATGTAAATTAATAGAAAAGCTGGCAGTTTTAACCTTTAAATCCACCGAGACGGTTAAAGACGATAAATTAAGAATACTTGATGAAAGATTTTTGGATATGCCCGCCTTTGCGCTGGAGAAATCCAAAGAGCTGGTAGCTGAAATGGTGAAAATTGCTGAAAGCTCCGTTAATATAGCCTTGGACAAGCTGTTTGATTATGATGACAAAAGTGAAATTTTAGTCAAAGAACAGGAAGAATCTGTTGATAACTACGAAGATAAGTTAGGTTCATATCTTGTTAAGCTGGCAGGTCATAAGCTGGCACCCGACCAGGCAAACGAGGTTACAACTTTGTTGCATATTATAGGAGATATTGAAAGAATTTCCGACCACGCCTGCAATCTTATGGAAGCGGCAACGGAAATTCATAAGAAAAAAATCGAATTTTCAAGCAAGGCAAAAAAAGAGATCACTGTTGCTATAGCCGCGGTGCGTGAAATAGTAGAGCTGTCGGTTCTGGCGGTTGAAACTGAGGATAATGCTTATGCTATGAAAATAGAACCTCTTGAACAGGTTATAGACAAGCTTAAACACAGAATGAAGAAAAAACATATTGAAAGACTTCAGAACAATGAATGTACCATAGAGCTTGGTTTTGTATATTCGGATATAATAACCAATGTTGAGAGAATAGCAGACCATTGCTCCAATATCGGTGTTGCTGTCCTGCAAAGAGAAGAGGCAAGCTTTGAACCTCACGAATATTTAAGCCACGTTAAACATGACGGCGAAAATAACTTTATAACACAATATAATGCTTATAAGGAAAAATATTATAACGCATAATAATCAAAATAATAAGGAGAGCGGCAGAACCCGTATCTCCTTATTATATATTGAGGAGAGCTACTATGAAAGAATTTACACCTATGCTGTTCAGATCCTTAAAGGACTATGATGGCAAAAAAATTTTAAATGACGTAATAGCGGGAATAATAGTGGCTATTATCGCACTTCCTCTTTCCATCGCCCTGGCACTGGCATCGGGCGTTGGTCCCGAACAAGGCTTATATACTGCTATAATTGCAGGCTTTTTAATTTCCTTTTTTGGCGGCAGTAAGGTGCAGATAGCAGGGCCTACGGCGGCTTTTGCAACAATAGTAGCAGGGATAGTCGCAACAAAGGGTATGGAAGGACTTATCATTGCGACGATAATGGCGGGTATCTTGCTTATCTTAATGGGTATTTGCAAATTCGGCACACTCATAAAGTTTATTCCGTATACTATTACAACCGGATTTACGGCAGGTATCGCCGTAACCATTTTAATAGGTCAGTTCAAGGATTTTTTCGGTGTGACCTATATGAACGGCGAAGCCCCCATAGACACTATTGAAAAGCTGGAAGCTTTTTTTGCCAATATCGGTACGGTGACACCGGGAGCCATCATTATCGCTATAGTTTGTCTGCTTATTCTGTTTTTGTTACCTAAAATTACGGATAAAATACCGGCTTCCTTAGTCGCTGTATTTGCCGGTATTATAATGGTAAAAATCCTGCCGTTTGAGGTAAACACAATAGGCGATTTATATGAAATCAGTAACAAGCTGCCATCATTTTCAATGCCGGCATTTTCGTTCAATACCATAAGAGAACTGTTGCCTGATGCCGTTACCATCGCAATTTTGGCGGGAATTGAATCCTTGCTTTCCTGCGTTGTGGCAGACGGAATGATAAATTCCAGACATAGCTCAAATATGGAATTGGTGGCACAGGGCATAGGAAATATAGGCTCAGCTCTTTTCGGCGGCATTCCCGCAACAGGTGCAATAGCCCGTACGGCGGCAAACATCAAAAACGGCGGTAAAACCCCTGTTGCAGGTATAGTCCATGCTTTGGTCCTGGTGCTGGTATTGGTGATATTAATGCCCTGCGCTTCGTGGATACCTATGCCTACCATTGCGGCAATTCTTATAAATGTTGCCTATAATATGTGCCAATGGAAGCCCTTTGTTAATCTGGTAAAAAAAGCTCCAAAAAGCGACATTGCTGTGCTTGTAATAACCTTCGTGCTTACGGTTGTTTTTGATTTGGTAGTTGCTATTGAATTCGGTATGATAATCGCGGCAGCACTGTTTATAAACCGTATGAGCGAAGAAATGAATGTTACAACCTGGAAATATTTTTTCGACGAAGAAGATCCCGAAAGTATACATTTAAGAAAAGTGGACAAAGCTATAAGAGTATACGAATTAAACGGACCCCTTTTCTTTGCGGCAGTTGACAGACTTGCAAGCATTACTGTCAAGGATTATACAAAATGCCTTATTTTACGTATGCGTGGCGTACCGTCGCTGGATGCTACGGCAATGCAGACCTTAGAGGAAATATATGAGGAATACAACAAACGAGGGATAACCGTGATTTTTTCCCACGTAAATCCGCAGCCTTTGAGTGCTATGACAAAGGCGGGTTTTGTAGAAAAAGCAGGCGAAGAAAATTTCTGCCCGTCCATAGATTTTGCTTTGGAACGTGCAAATAAACTTATAGAAAAACGCAATTATTGTTAAAATCGCAGAAATTTAAAATTAAAATAAAAAATATGCAATAAATACTTGAAAAATCAAGTGTAATGTGATAAAATGAATTATATTAAATTTTAGGGAGGCTACTTATGGATATGAATAAAAGACCGGATACAATGGCAAGAATTCAAACAAAACAGCAGGCTGATAAATTTATCGCTCAACAGGTAGCGGAGGTTCAGGCTCAGGTAGGTAACAGAAAGGTGCTTCTCGCACTTTCGGGTGGTGTTGACAGCTCTGTGGTTGCCGCACTTCTTATTAAAGCAATAGGCAAACAGCTTGTTTGTGTTCACGTTAATCACGGGCTCATGCGTAAAGGCGAAAGCGAGTACGTTGTAAAATTATTCAGAGATGAGCTTGATGCAAATCTGATTTACGTAGATGCAACAGACCGTTTCCTGGACAAGGTGGCAAATGTTGCAGATCCCGAAGAAAAAAGAAAAATAATCGGCGGTGAGTTTATCCGCGTCTTTGAAGAAGAAGCCCGTAAATTTGACGATATAGATTTCCTGGCTCAGGGAACAATTTATCCCGATATAATAGAAAGTGACGGCGTAAAGGCTCACCATAACGTAGGCGGACTTCCCGAAGACCTTAAGTTTGAATTGGTTGAACCCGTAAGATTACTTTATAAAGATGAGGTGCGTGTTGTAGGTAAAGCGCTTGGTCTCCCCGCAGAAATGGTAGACCGTCAGCCCTTCCCCGGACCCGGTCTCGGCGTGCGCTGTCTCGGCGTAATAACCCGCGACCGCCTGGAAGCCCTCCGCGAATCCGATGCGATTTTACGCGAGGAATTCGATAAAGCAGGTCTCACACAACAAATCTGGCAGTTCTTCACAGTAGTACCCGATTTCCGTTCCACAGGCGTAAGAGACGGAAAAAGAGTGTTCGACTGGCCTGTAATAATCCGCGCCGTAAACACAACAGATGCAATGGTAGTAACAGTCCCCGAAATAGACTGGGCAGTCCTCAAAAAAATAACAGACAGAATCTTAGCCGAAGTCCCCGGTGTATGCCGAGTACTCTACGACCTAAGCCCGAAACCCCCGGCAACGATAGAATGGGAATAAAATGAAAAATCCCTGAAAACCTTGGAAAACAAAGGTTTTCGGGGATTCTTTGTCTTTTGAGTACATTTTTTTATTGGCGAATATTATATGAAATCCTTATGTGTGAAAGGTTTATACTGATATCGGGATATGTATCTGCGACCTGATTTTTATAAAGATAATCTTGAAATGGTCAGAGTTATTATATCTCCCGTAATTAAAGA
>JAZSKI010000063.1:0-24312 GCA_045534775.1 Clostridia bacterium
CCCTTCCCCGAAATAACAATTTAACTCATAAAAAGATTTTTTGTTAAATAACTGTGGTGTACGTCCTTCTAAGTTTGATAAATCTTCCTTTATCTCAGCATCTGCCGCATCAACGTATGAGCTGTCGAGAATTGCCGATTGAATAGCATCGTCAACTTTGGCTAAAGCATCACTAAGATTTTTTATATCTTGTTCTACCTCTACCATTCCGTCTACCCATTTATACGGATAGTATTTTGTATAAGTATCGCCGTACAATACCATAAGATTATCAATAAATTCTTGTGCCAACTCTTCCAAATCAGTGCTTATTCTACGATACACTAAACCTATACTTTTAATAGTTTCATCAACTTCAAACGTGAATTCTGTTTGTCCGTTTTTTTCATATCGACTTACCCATTCAGTCCCAACTATTGGATTTTCCTCGGTAAATGTTGCGATTGTGAAGCGACTTGTTATAATATCATCGTGTATTGTAACAAAAGTTTTTTCGCTGACATTTACGGGTATAAAAAGGGATTTATAGTTATCACCAGCGTTAACCGTCCCTTCCCCGAAATAACAATTTAACTCATAAAAAGATTTTTTGTTAAATAACTGTGGTGTACGTCCTTCTAAGTTTGATAAATCTTCCTTTATCTCAGCATCTGCCGCATCAACGTATGATTTGGTTATTTGTTCTTCATTCCACTCTGCTTCTGTACCTTTATATCCGTATTTTACAGCTATTTCATAGGCGGACATACCTTGTATTACAGGAACTTCTATAATATTACCATTTTCATCTTTAATTTTTAAAATCATATAATCACCTCGTTTCTACAGACTAATTTTAGTCCATTTTAAAGTGAATGTGTGCGTATTAGGTTGCCATTCTTTGTTGTCCGCATCCCACATTTTGATTGATAGGCTACATCCTTCTGATGATGAGCTTATGATATTTACGATTAAAGGATTGTTATTGTTATCCAACGGAGGGGGAGAAATCATAATATTTCCATCGGTAGTCTTGTTATAAGTAATGTTAACTGTATCGCCTGTAACCTCAACCTCACCGCCGTCTATATAAAAGCCCCGACCTATTTTTATAGGATATTTCCGAAAATCATCACACAATGTATGATGGATATTTTTTTCATCTTTGTAAACCTCTGCTATCTTATTACCGTAAAAGTCATATTTAACACCTTTATCGTAGGTTTCCATCTGTTCTCTGTCAGTGGAATAATAAGCGGTCTTATCAGGTATTTCAAAGATAAACTCATCTGATAATTCCAAATAAGATATGTCGGGATTAACAACACTACAACCATATTGATAACCTGAAAATCCAAAGGTCGGCAAATCATCCTTCATACCATAGCCATTAATTCTGATTGTTCCTGCCCTGCTCACATCATTGCCGCCAGTATGCCAATATGTAGCTACGTTTGTATCTACTCCGTCAGCATTAAATAATTCGGGTGTCCAAGTCCAACAATTATCGAATTTCACCAAATTCGTAAAACTATGCACACGGAAGAAACATACTCCTTCTCCGCCTCTTACTGTAAAAGAACAATTTGTGAATATGTATTCCTTTCCGCCTAAATCAAAAATGTATTGGTATGTTGGGTTTCCGTCCTCACCTATTATTGAGTCAATAAAATCATCACATTCAAAATTACAGTTTATAAAATTACAGTAACTACTATGTGTACACAAAATAGCATTCGGACTATGTATACCTACGTTACACGCTATGAATAACACCTTTGAATGTCTAACGTCAATTTTTGCATTATCGAATAAAACATCCTCCAATACAATTCCAAAATGGTTATTATACTTGCTTTTATCACTTGCATCTTGACTAAGCATCGAGAGACATAAACCATATTCCACATTGTTTGTTCGGATATGCTTAAATTGGCAGTTCCATAAATTCGTATTATCATCATCATCGACAGAAGCCGCAGTTATACCATATTTAAAACCGTGAATATAAGCATTTAAAATCCTTACCTTGTGTGCATCATTGCCTTTAAAGCGGAAAGCACAATAGCTATTTTCTGTAAAACTGTAACCGCTCTGAGTTATATCAACCGTAGATACACTAACACCGTCAATAGTCACAAATCTTGCATTAGTGAATACAAAGCCATCGCTATTCTCAAACACAAGGAGTGTATTTTTATCTGAAAAACTATTATTGCCGTGAATGTACAGATTATTGGCACTAATTCCTACAGGGCTTTTGCACAGATAAACACCCGAAGGTATATATACCCTTTTGCCTGTGTCTATAGCCGCCTGAATTGCGCCGCTGTCATCGGTTACTCCATCCGCCTTTGCGCCATACATCTGCGGCGTTACATAGTTAACAATACCGGGTGCTAATTTCTCATAAGAAATACTACCATCTAAAACCGATGTAGTAGCTTCAGGATGAGCATCAAGGTAATCGTTAATATAACCTTGTACGTCCGTATTATTAAACATATCTGCCGCTTGCTTCGCTATATCCGATACACTCGCAGGCGTTCCATCGGGGTCGATTTGAACATTATATCCATCGGGCATAGTTTCACTACCTACATATACACCGGAAACACCGTCAAATTCTCCTTTTTGTGCTGCTTCGCGCAACCATTTAATAAGAGCATTTGCTTCTTTTATTAAAATATTTACGCTTTCGTAGGATGTGTCAAATTTTGAATATGACATATTTAAGGAGCTTTCCAGGTCATTCAATGTCGATATATAAATATCTAATTTTGCCTGTTTGTCGTTCCAATCCGTTATGCGCCCCGACATAAAATTTATTTCACTTTTCATCGTTGACAGCAACTTATCATAATTCTCTGCATGTTTATTTATGGAATTTAGGTTATTTGTTATCTTAAGGCTTAATGCCGATACTGTATTAATCAGAGATAGAAGCAACGGAAATTTATCGTTGTCTTGCGCATTTTTATCCGTGTTAATATCAGGAATAATATTAAATGAAAATGACGTGGAAGTAAGTCTTTGTGCATCCTTTCCGTACACAGAGACTTCTGCAATAGTTTTACCGCTTATCGCCAAGTCGTTAGATTTAAGAATATAAACGAAGGTGTTATCTGTCAAATTACTTGTTTTAAAGCAATCTGTTTCGTGAGTACTTCCGTTTTCAAAAAGAAATCTTAGCACAATTGTGCCGTCTTTGGGAATTTCTTCGGACAAATGAATCGAAAACTGAATGCTATCATTATCACGTTGTTTTATTTTATATGGGGTTTTTAATATCGCTGTATTTGAAAAATCCAATGTAATATCATAGTTTATCAAAATTTATCACTTCCTTATCTTCGCTTCTTGCTTTTGCGCAGTTTTCTCTCAAGGTCATATTCCACTGGCGAAACAGGTTTTAGAACAGGTTTTGCCGCTACAATATGATTAATACAAAAATAACGCAAAGCATCTGGACTATGTGTAATTTCATGGGGCTGTGTATCACAGTCATTAGGGTTACGTTTATCTATTTGTATTTCAGATAAGTTTTTTATAAGAGTAGTGCAGTTTGCAAATATGTGTAATTTTATAATGCCATTTATATCAGGCTTAAGCATCTCTTTTATACAAGCCCACCCAGCTTGACGATTGTTACTGCTTTTGGTTATATACAGGTTATTTTCTATGAATAAATCACTTCTTGCCTTTCCGCTTTCCTGGCTACGACCCCACAGGTCGGGCGGCGCGTATGTAACATAAGCTTTTTCACAAGAAAGCTCATTTATTTTATTTGCAGCTGCCGAAATAGTCATATCCTTTTGATTGAACTCTCGAAATACATAAATATTGCGCATACTGTCTACAGCTATCCATAACACCGCCAACATATCAAGCCCATAGTCAAAACTGCGATATACGCGCCAATCCGATGGAATTTCAAAGGGCTCTATAACATGGCGACTGCGGTCAAATTCAGTAAAAAATCTACCTTCCGCACAGTCCCAATCGCCATACAAAAGCTGCTTTTTTTCCACTTCGGACAAGGCATAAAGACGGTTTACATAATCGGGGTCGCTCGCCATCAAAAAGTCATTATCTTGAACAAATGACGGAATAAAAATACGACTGCCACTCTTGAATTTGTGAAGTTGTCCCGGTGGACCTATGTTGATAAACCTATCCTTCACCCAAGAATGACCTCTGCCACCAGGGTTTGTGCTTGATTTTACCGATTTCGGATATCCGTTCGTCCCTCTAAGTCTTGATAACATATATATATACATATGTTCATCAAAATGAGTAAGTTCATCAAACCGTATTACGTCAAATTCTGCTGACTGATAATTATAAACGTCATTCTCACTATCACAGTAGGCAAAATCAATAATGCTCCCGTTAATGAAATTAATAACATGTGATGAGTGGTTGTATCGGCACATTTCCTTAGGATACACACTTAATACAGTACGAATTATTGATTTTTCAAGTTCTTTGAACGTCCTTCTGAAAATAACTTGTTTTGACCCTGCATATTTCATAGCGTACAACAATGCATCTATAACTTGTCCGTAAGATTTGCCGCCACCTGCTGCACCACCAAAAAGAACCTCTGTCGCCGTAGCATTAATAAAGTCATATTGCTTTTTAGATATTTGGATTTTCATAAGGGTTTCTGTTCCTTTTTACCATACCGGACGTATGAGATTTGTATTCAGGTACAGGTTTTTTCTGAGTGGATAATTGGTTTTCGTCATTACATTTTATTTTTGTTACAACATCAAGTAAAAATTTTTCTTTGCGGCGATATAGCAATTCATTTATTAAAATATACCCTATAAGCATTATATATTCAAGCATGTGCATACCTTCTTTCTACCTGAACTGCGGCGTATAAATTCTGCGAGCCTTTCCTCTCTCTTCAGCAAAAGAAGCAGATGTTTTTGAATTGGCATATAACGAAATATATTTACTGTATTCATCTGATGTCATAGAAAGCTGTGCCTTTATATAAAAAACCAATGCATTCTTAAATTTAGGAGATAATTTCATTTTTTCATCAAGATGTGTGTAGATTTTGTCATCATTTTTTGCTCCGTTGCAAGAGTTTGCAAGCTCACGTACTCCCTCATTAAGCAGATTAATAAATTCTGCAAAAGCAATTTTTTTACCACCAATGGTTACGGATTTATATATATCTTCCACATACATTATTTTACCCTCCTTATAAAATCAAAGTGGTGCAATATTACTACTGCACCACTCGAATAATTAAGAGTCGGTACCGTCACAGTTTGTTATTCTGCCTATACCGCCCGGATGTGTACAGAGCAAATCGCAGTACCTACCCATTACTGCCTGGTACACTGCTTTATTGGTAAGTCGCTGTATGATTGAGCCGTTTTCATACTCTAACCAATCCCAACCTCCAATACCGTAAAGGCCGAGATGCTTTGTCTCAAGGAATAATGCTTCATTTGACGGAGCAAATCTATCCATAATAAGAGGAATATCTCTGCCGTCAAAAGCAACTGACATGGCTTTAAACCCGCCTTTAAGCTCTACGTTATTTTCTACGCGAATGTTATATTCTTTAAGATATGACGAGTATGCCTTGTACGCACTCTGACCGCATACGATAAGGTCGGTTTCCGCTCCTCTGTGCATCTGAAGTGTAGATAAAACATCAAAAATAATTTCATCATTTATGGTTTCGCCGCTACCTTCAACTTTTTCACTGTAGGGTACCATCCATGCATTGTTAGATTTATTAACACCATAAAGGGTTCCTGTGGGGGAAAGAATTTTACCGAAACCTGTTAGTTCATTATTGTAAGAGTCCTGAAGAGTTATGAAACCGCTGTCGTTTGAGCCTACACCGGATATGTTTTTGTCAAAAGTAACAGTTTTAGTGCTACGGTTGATAGATGTAATTCTCGCGGATGCTGTTGCAGGTGTAGTTGTTGAGCTGCTGTTGTAGATGTCACAAATCATACCTTCTATGAGATATTGTGTGTTGGCTACTGTGACTGTATTACTCGTACTTCCTGCCGGGAAGGTGGTTAAAATGCCACTGCCGTCACCATATACGCTTCTGCCAAGATTGAATTTAAGGGCTTGCTGAGCGCTCTCAAATTCCATTTTCGCAATATTTAGGAAAGCTCCTATATCTGTTTTGGATGCTTTCCACGCGAGGTCGTCAAATTCAATAGGTGCATACAAGCGTTTTACCGTACTCTTGAAGTTAATGTACTGCTGACCGCCTGCATCAGGGAGGTCGGGGCTACCCGTAAATCCTGCACCGCCGTTTATACCGTATGTACCTGAAACGCTAAATTCCTTACCGGCAACAGGTACTGTTTTTATGTTGGCAAGGATTGGTGATGATTTAGTATTCAGTTGCTGCTCCATAACCCTGCCATAGGTTGTTTTTAAGACGTTTTCTATTTCATTAAAATTAGGCATATATTATCGCTCCTTTTCTCTTTTTCAAATTAATCCTAATTGTTTACGTGCAATCACATCAGCTTCATCCATACTTATTGGGGAAGAATATACCTGCGGTGTTGCGTTCACCATACCCGTTGATGATGACAGAGGAGGGAAATCCCCCGCTTGCGATTGCTGTCGGGATTGAATAATAGCTATTTTTTTTGCTATTTCGGGATTTTTCAGAATTTGCTCCAACATCCCTTCATCCGAGAGCTGCTGCTCTATTGTTGGTGCGTTGCTTTTTTTCATACCTTTTGCCAGGAAGTACGCATTTTCTATGGCTGTTTGCTTGTCCAGATTTCTTAAATACTGATTATTATTAATAACCTGTGCAATGTCCTGTTGCATATCGCTGAAATCTTCATATTTTTCAGCAATGTTAGATATTGCTTCCGCCCACTGCGACTGTGCTTGCTGCTGCTCATAATTATGTCTAATATCTCCCATTTCGCTCTGAATGGCGGATTTGAATATTTTTCTGATTGTATCCACAGGTTTTTCATAAAAATTGGCCAGAAAATCATCGTCATTTAACTCTGTTGGTGTTTCCATAATATCGCGATTAGCGGCAGAATTAGCAGATTGCATTTCTCGGATTATTGATTGAGCATCAGAAAGCTGTCGTTTCAGATTTTCTATTTCGCGAGGTAAGTCCTGCGATGTTTGCGGCTTTTGCTGTTGTGTAGGCTCGGAAGCCTGCTGTGGCTCTTTTGTCTGACCCGGCGTTTGGTCTTGTGTTCCTTCAGCTTGAGGCGAAGAAACCTCGCCGCCAGACTGTCCGTTTGTGTCTGTCGTATGCTGTTCTGCTGCAAGCATCTGCTCATACATTGCTTTTGCGGCTGCGTTTGCATCTTCCATTGTGGTAACATTTTCTGCACCAACCTCGTAATTATTCATTTTATTATCCTCCTATCGTATTGTTTACTTTGGTGTTTTCGCTTTTTGTGTAGCAGTTTTCTTGTTAAGGGTTACTTCTTTTTCCTTGGATACTGATTTGAGAGCGCTTATACCCTCTATACATTCAGAGCATAATGCCAAATATGGACCACTCCGCTTATGTATCAAGTGGCTTGCTCTGTGATTACAGCCCGGAACATCACACACTCTCGCATACTTAATTGGTTTTGTGTCAAGCATCCTTATCGCCTCCTTCCATCAATAAATTTCTTTATGTTGATTTTGCAGATATTGTACAAAGTCAGCCAAATACGCGTTATAATCTTCCATGTGATTATTATATAATATTACTTCTGAAGCTTCTTTATAAATCATAGCTTTACAATAAGATATAAGAATTTTAAGCCATTCATCAGGCAGATATATTACATCATTTAGGGATGCTTTTGCAGGTGGTACCCATCTTACATATAACTCATAGGTCGCTATGTAATTTGGAACCGGAGATATCTTAATGATGCATTCATCATTTTTAACAATGGCATAATAAATATGGTCCTTCACAATACTTTCCGCACTGCCGTGGCTATACTCCACACCATTAATATTAAGTCTTTGAATATCATCAATATGATGGCATTCGGTCTGAGAAATAATTTCGTAATCAAGAGGTTCTGTTATTAATTTTGTATCGCTTATGAAATTCTTATATATAAGTTGCTCTACTTCGGTTATCCATAAGTAAAACAATGTATCGTCTACAGCTGGAATAATATCGGTAGAAGCCCTTATCAGTTCTCCGAGTTCTCCCACATTATAGCTGCTTTTGTACATAATTAAGCACCTCCCTGCGCCATCATCATAAGCTGTTGCTGTTTTTTTACAATATATTGTTCGTGCAACTTAATATGTTCGTCAAAGGTTTCAGCGAGTTTAGGATATTTAGACTTAAATAGCTCATATCTGGATTGAAGTCTCATTCGATTATGCTCGTCTATATGTATCTCGTGGTCGTCATACTCTTTTATTTCAGGAATAACGCCACTTTCAATATTTATATTTTCATATCTTGCTCTACCTATATGCAGGTTTTCAATATCCATAGCATCTTCCCAGTTTCCGACCTTAAGACCCTCAAACAATTTTCTTTTAACCCGAGCATTTATAACGCCATTTTCATCAGCAAGCAAACCTGTCCTCAGCAGTTCCAAAATAGTGTTGCGGCGGCGTTCCAAGGTATCTATAAGCTCATTTTCTGTATCGAACACTATATCGAACGAGGTTATGTCTTCTCTTGAAAAAACAATGACATTGGATATATTATTGGTGCCACAATACTGTAATACCCGTGGAACGGCGGCACAAGATTTGTAAATTTTAAGCCATTGCGCAGCAAGCTCTTTTACTGCATTGCGCATATTTTCAGCTGTGGTCGACAACCTTGTATTGTCACTTTCTGTAATTGCGTTTAAGGCCACGCCACTTGTTACTCCTGATGGAGCTTGCGATATAATTGACATCTCGCTTATGCCACTTAAATACTCAAATTCTCGTTGCAAACGTGTTTCTTCATTTTCAAAAGTGGCAGGCAGATTTGGAGTAGTAAGTTCTTCTAATCCGCGACTGCCGGGGATTCGAGGAATTACAGAGCCGGGGGCAATACCATTTTCCTCCAACGCTTCTGTATCTACAGAATCGGCGTCAACTTGATACGTTCCGTAAGCAACACGATTCAAATAATCATGTTTGCGATTTTTAAGGGCGTTATAGGCACGTTGCACAGGAATGAGACGTTCGTGCACACTGCCACCAAAGAAGTGCCCCGGTCTTTTGCTACTACACATTTTAACAATAGGAATAAACCTGTCATTATTACTGTAGGGCAAATCACCATAAAATATCAGATTATCATCACCCAGCATAATTATCATTCTGCCCTTTGGAAATTTCCTGCCAGGAACCTCAAAATAAGTAGTTACATTTTCACAGTTTTCCCTCATACTGCTGGATATTGACATAGTAGCAGCTTCGTAGCCAAAGCCGCCCGTGGCCGCCGTTGCAAGACTAAATGTAGGAAGTGTTTTTCCTTCAAGTTTAACTCCATAGAGATTATATATCTCATCCACAGATTTCACTTGCCTTACCAGGATACTGCTGCAATCACTTATTTCCTGGTTAAATATGCTATCGGGAAATATTTCAAAAGCTGTTATAATACCATAATCCAAATCACCCGAAAATATTTTATTTGTATCATCATTTATTATGGAGGTGCCAAGCCCTGCATTCCACCACGACATAAAACACACGGTACCGCAGATTTCACACCACGCATTAGCTGTAGACAGTTTCCCCGGGAAATTAGACTTTATTTGAATCCCTTTTAAAATCGAAGTTGATACATCCGCTTTTGCCACATCATCCAGCTCATTTCCTGCAGGACGTACTGTCATTGACGGTTTTATATTACCTAACTTAGCAATACGAGTTTCATATATGGGTGCCATGTGATTATAAACTTCTTTTTGTGTCCAATCGTTCTCTTTTTTAAGTTGTTCAACTGTTTTGGTTGTAGTGTTTATATCGCAATATTGGTTCCCTGCAATAAAATTTGAATTAAGCTCCCATTGAAGCTGGAGGGATTGCTTTTCGTTGTGTCGGCGGTCATATTCTCTGTTTAAATAGGAAATAATCTCCTCTTTGTATATGATATTACCTTCGCTGTCTGCAGCTATGGCGGATGTATCCCTATCGTTAACATTCATTTTTATACCACCTCAATTTCAATTTTAAATTTATTGTTTTCTGAATTTTCAATAGACAATTTTTCACTGAACATCCCGAGTATTTTCGCAAGGTTTTCCGCAGCCCTCATCTTTGTTGCAATAGTACACGGGACTTCTTCCGCTACTCCCAGTTCTTTAATATATGTAACATCTTTTTCATTTCCTCTCATTACATCAGAGAAAAACCTAAGAATTTCAGGTTCTTTTACCACTTCTTTGCCAATTTTATCAAGAAGCTCATCTATATACCCGCGCACTTCAGGCTCTGCAAGTAGCTGGTTTCCTTTACTTGCTGCTGTCTTTTCGCTGAATCCGGCGCAGATTGCAGCTTGCTTTACATCGGCCGTTTTTACATATTCAAGTGCGAATAATCTTCGCCTTGCGTTAAATACCCATTCGCTGGTTTTTGGCACGACTACCGCCCCTTTATTTGTTTTTATTAATATATCATAGCTTTTTCGGAATTTCAAGGAAGTTTGCGGAACTTTCCGGAACTGAAATTTTTGTTCCGCAAACTTCCGGAAAATTCCTTGTTCTTCCAATATAAAAAATATATAATAAATAAAAAAGTTTTTGAACGGAGTGATGATATGTCAAGTAAAAGAGGTTTTATGCAACTGCCTAAATTGACAGCATTACCTAAATCCTGTACCTTGACAGTTAATTGGGGCGGACTTAACACTCGTCATAAAATAGATACGGGACAGTTAACTAAAGCAGTAAATATTTCTTTTGAAAATTTTCCGTATATAACCCCTATGAAAAAATTTAACGAAGAAATCATTGAAACTGAAAATATTAAGGGCAATTTATGTGCATTGATTGAAATTAAAGACGGATTATATGTACCCGTAAAAGAAAACGGCGATATTCCTGATTGGAGTAGTTCCAATATGGTAGAATCAAATGACGGGCTATTAAAACTAATATCAGGGAACGGCATAGGGAGCAGCATTGGATTTTATAAAAATAATACCAATGATAGCGTGACAGAAACTATAGCTTGTCCTATCGAATGGCTGGATTGCTATAATAATATTGTCATAGCCAACGGCGTGAGTAACGGAGTTGAAAGTTTTACGGCGATGTATAATTGCGGTCAACTTGTTGTTTTTAAACTTATTAATAAAAAAATTGACTTTCTACAGGAAATGAATTCATCAGAAGCGCATATCATTTCTGAACATATGATATATAAGAACAACAGATTTTACGGTGCCGGCAGAGTTGGGAAAGATGATAGCGGAAATTCAATAGACGATGCTTCGGTAGTAATAGTCTCCGTGCATTCTCAGTTTAATTTCACTACAGGAACCACAGCTGCCAATGGATGGCAAAGCTACAGTGATGATTGTTCAGGTTTTGTCGGGATACACCCATACGGGGAGGATGTTCTGTGTTTTAAAGAAAACTACATTTATACTGTATCAGGACTCAAAAACCCTTATGTCATAACGCAAGTAGCTACTATTGGTTGTATTGACGAACGTACAATATGCGAAATAAATGGCATTATATATTTTTTGGCAAGAGACGGTGTATATCGTTTTAACGGTAGTGAAGCTCAAAATATAAGTCGCAATGTTATTTGTGGTACTATAGAAACCGATTGGTCATATACAGACAGCAACAACAAAGAGGTAAGTGGCAAATATCACAACTGTGCCGGCACAGACGGACGAAGATATTACATCAGCTGCAAAGTTGCAGGCGACACAGGCGAAACAGAATCTTATCCGGCAAAATACAGAATGTACGTATATGACACTTTATACGGCTTATGGAGCGAACGCAGCGTACCTCAATATGTGGCCGACAGCTATAAGATTTATCATAACCCGGTTATGTTTAAAAAATTTCGAGAAAATATGTACTATATATGCGAAAATAACAATGTGGTTTATTCAACCAATCCATACACGAGCACAATAAATACTTATGACGAATGGGACGGTGTTGAATGGGAAGTCGCAACTGATTTTAGGTTGGATGGTACTATTGATATTAAACATATTGAAAAGGTCCAAATACTCGCAGATGTTGCTCCTGGTGCATCTATTAGTGTACACATTATTTATGGGCAGCACGAACAAGAATTGTCTGATGATAGCAAAGTATATACATATACAAACAGCACTGTCGAAACAGATAATCCGCGAGAAGTGAAGCTTGTGCAAAAACGAATATTGATTCGTCCCAAAAAAACTGCTCATTACGGCTATAGAATACATATTATCGGAACAGGATATGCGAAATTATATCAGATGGAAGTAATTACGAGAGGCAGTGTAGGCCAAGATAAAGATGAGGTGGATTATTAATGAATTTTAACATACCTTTTAAGACTGGCAATTACGAGAAAGACGTAAACAATATGTACGAAATTTTAAAAATATGGAGTGCAGAATTACGTAATATGAAAAGAACTGTAAAAGATTTATCAGAAACCATAATAAATTTACAAGAAAATAGTAATGAATAAGAGAAAGCGAGGTTATTAATATGGCAAAAACAAATCCATGGACACTGGCAAAAGCAATAACGGACCAAAAAGGAAATTGGGAAAAAGCGACAACTAATGAGCAGAAAGAAGCTGCTGCAAAGACTGCAAAACCTTATTATGAACAGCTTAGGTCATTGGGGTATGGGAATTTAGCAGAAAAGCTTTCCAAGTCTAATTCACATCAAGCAGCCCGGATAGCAAGTAAGGCTGATGAAATATTTAAAACCGAACAGAAGGAAGACAGCAATTCAAAGCAAGGATTATTCGGTGTCAGAGACGGACTTGTTAATGTGCTGAATAATAAATATGATGCAGGGATAAAGGATTCAGACATAAAGTATGACGGTAATAACGTACATATCAAAGGATATGTTATACCTAAGGACAAAATGTATTTCTCCAAATTTGATGATAAGCACTATATAAGTGGCGAAAATCTCAATACCATCGCTGATGATTTTGCGAAAAATACAGGACTGCTTCTGTCTGAAAAAGCTCGCTATGATAAATATGACAATGCTACCTTTGATACCATTCAAAAAGGGATAAAGAGTGCGGATTTTACCAGCTGGATTAGTGATAATCCTATAATGCAAGCGGTACTTGGAGACTATCGTGAGCAAGGAGAAAAAGAAGGTGCTAATATTGAAGCTGAATCGGCCGCAAACAATAATGGAAACATTAATTCTTACGGCTTTGCCTTAAGCGAGGATACCAAAGCTAAGATGAATGCCTATGGAATAGATGCTCTGAAAGGTGTGTACGATTCTGAACAAGAGAACTACAAAGATTGGGTAGGTATTGCGAGTGATGAAAAATGGAGCCATAAGGATGCCATTCACAGCGATAAGGAACGTGAAACACAAAATAAGATAACTATTGGTGAACACGTTGGAAGCATTCATCCTGATATTGAGGCTCAATACAATCCATACAAAGATGTAAATTTCGATGACGTTGATATAACAGCAATGCTTAACACAGCCACTTTACAGAGAAATGATATTAATAACGATGCCAATGCCGCCATAAAGCTTGCTCAGCAAATTACAGAAAATAACGCAGCTTCTGATTGGGTAGATGATGAAATATTAAAAGCCGAAAAAGCGTTAAAAAAAGAAGGCATTTCAAACGATGAAAAAAATCGGCTGACAAATCATTTAAACTGGCTTAAAAACAACCGCGAAATCGTCATTTCCAATGCAAACTCGTACAGTACTGAAAGAAATAAATATATTGACAAATATAAAGGCGGAGAATATGAAGACATTATAGTCTCTGCACTTGGCGGTAATCTGACTAATGAAACAAAAACCTCCCGAATTGAGCAAGCAAATGTTAAAAATGATGAAAAGCAGTATAGCTTAAAACTTGCAAGAAACGAGCAGCTTAAGAATAATCCTGAACTTATGAAAAAATATCCTCATCTTTATGATGCGACTATATCACCGTTAGATATTACTTCCCAGACCGAAGAAGCACGTCAGGCTGATAATCAGATGGCTGCAAAGCTAATGGAATATCAGCATGAGCTTGGGTTGGAGGAAACAAAAGCAAATAACGAATATCTGCTCAAACTGTTAGATGTAAATATTAACAAATATAAGTCTGATAAAGAATATCAAAAAGCCGTACAAACAGCTATATTAAACGGAGAATATGATAAGGAAATTGCAACAATAAAAAAAGGTGGCGCAGGAAATGTAACAGATGAAATGATAAAACTAATGGATAGCGCTATTAAAAATATAAATAACAAGTTTAATATTGACAGCGGCGATGATAATCTCAACCCCATTGAAATTGATGGTAACGGTTATTACAGAATGAAAAATGGACAAGATGTATTGTGGTATGCCGATGTCATTGCTTATGAAGTGCTTAATAACCAGGCACTTGATATTGCCGCAAAGGAAAGTATATTGAAACAACTTGGAATTCCAAACGATGTGGTCGCAAAATATGCTGATGCCACCGAAGGATTCTATGCTGACACGTGAAGGACCGAAGGAGGTAGTTCCTCATTAAGTATTCCGGCGGAAAATTATGAAATTACTGCACGGTTTGGAGATAGGGATACAAACTATTGGAAAAGCGGTCACAAGGGAATAGATATGGCAGTCCCGATGGGTACACGCGTAAAGGCCGCTGCAGGCGGAACGGTAGAATTTGCAGGAACTAACGGTGATTATGGTAATTGCATTATTATAGACCACGGCAATGGAATGAAAACCCTTTATGCTCATTTAAGCGATTTAGGAGTAAAGAAGGGAGATAATGTATCAGGAAATACCGAAATTGCATTGTCCGGAAATACGGGCTTATCTACCGGCCCGCACCTTCACTTCGAAGTAATAAAGGATGGTGAGAAGGTTAACCCCGAAGATTATTTAAAATTCTAAAAGGAGCTGAGGATGTGGCTAAAAGAAGAAAAAACAGAACTATAAGAGAGTTGGTAGAAACCTACGAAAAGAACAAAAATGCAGCTTTTTCCGCTCAGCGGAAAAAGATTGATGAAGTAACAAAAGGAATGGCTTATGATGAGAACCATTCCTCTGCTGCAAATGAAATGGTTAAACAAAAAATATCCGAACTGCAAGCAAATAACATACAAGCTCAGACGGCAAATAAAAACCGCAACATACAGACGACATACACAAGACCGGTTACCGAAGAAAGCTTTGCACAATCAAACCCTGTTGGATATAGAGATTTTATAAAATCACGTTCCCAATCCGAAAGCAAAAAAATGGAAAAAGTTATAAATGCAAATAAGGAAGCTAATGGACTAAAAGCCTTTCCCGACCATTCCACAAGAAAAGAGACAAGTGAAAGTACCAATAATAAAACTGTTGCCGAAAAAGATGCACAACGCATTCAAGCAGCAAAAAAGGAACGTCTCAAAAGAACTATTGAATATGATTTAGCCTCTCCCGGAGAAGAATTTTTGATGCGTGCAAAAGACACTGCTAAATGGGTCGGCAATCAATTTATGGCAGGATTAAATAAAAGAAACGAAGGATTATTCAGACTGTTGGGTGCCCCCGGTGAAGCTTTGGGTTTTGATAACAATATATATTCTCAGATTGCTGATGCATATTCACTGCAGGCAAAAGAATTTGGATATAACGCAGCAGCATTAAGCGATTCTGACAATGCTGTTACGGAGACATTAGCGAGTGTTTTTCAATCTGCACCTCAAATGATTTTGGATACGGCGTTGTTAGCGGCAAGCGGCGGAGGAACCCTTGGGTCGAAAGCGGTATCGGCAGCTGATGATATATTTAAGGCGGGTAAGGTTGTTGTTCCTAAATTTGTAAGATGGACCGCCGATGCTTTAAAGTTGCCAAAACACATGATACCAATGTTTGCAGCTCAAGCAGGAAATAGCATATCTGACGCTAAGGAAATGGGAAAGGATGACACTACGGCATTAATATATGGTCTTACCAACGGTTATTTGAACGCACTGCTTGAGGGTGGCGGTGTGCAAAAAAATATACGCGACAATCTAATGGGCAAGGTAAAGAAACAAGCATACAATGACGCAGGGGCGTCCACTTTATGGGGCAAAATCAAATCTGCTGCTTCAAAAATTGAGCCGAGCAAAATCTTTGACAATCCTGTTTTTGAGGAAGGTATGGAAGAATTAACGCAGGGTATTACCGAACGGTCTTTGCAAAATATTCAGCTTGGCGCAGGTAATAAAATAGCATCTTTCACTGATGAAAATGCTATTTTAAGCGGGAAACGCTCTGCCAGAGAATTTGCAGGCGGTGCTTTAGGCGGCGCCGTATTTGGCGGAATAGGGAAAGTCACTACTAACGCCATTAAAAAAATTGCATCTGTAAAAACACAAATAACAGCTGTTCAGAAAAAAAATAATCAACTTATCAAAGACTTAAATGAAAAGAAAAATCTGGTATCTGCCGATGCAGACATAAGTAATGCGGATAAAGTCCTTGCTGCTAAAGAATACGATGCTGCGATTTCAGCCCTTGAGGATTACATAAGCGATTTGAGGGAATATGAGTCTCATATCGGCGATATTGTAAAAGGTACCGCTTCTGATGAAGTTAAAGCTATGTATACAGGTAGTAAATTCAAAGACCTCAAGACCTTTGCTCCTACGCATATAGATATAGTTACTCAACAATTTGTTCACAGTGAGAAGCAGAATGACGGTAAATATAAAGTAACAGCGATTGACGGCACATATACTTATAAAGACGATAATCAAATAAATATGCGGTATGTAAATATCCCTAAAGGCAATACTCCTGGCAATCTCGTATTCCACGTAGTAGACGGCGGCATAGAGATTTACGGCGATAATGCCGAAGCTTTTCATAACATTTCAAAATTGAGGTTAGATGAAAAGACTCTCTCTGACGGGACACCCACAAAAGCTGTAAGAATACAGACTGCAAACGAAAACACATTAAACAAAATTGCCAAAAACGCCGGTTATACTCTGGCAAAGGCCACCCAAAACGGCGAGCCCATATATGTGTTTGAAAAAATAAATACTGTTAATGTCGGAGATGTGTTCGTAGATAACCGAACAGGTGATACCTATAAAATCACCGCCTCAGACAGCGCCGCCGTTACCGTTGAAAAAACCGATAAAAACGGTAAAAATACCCTCGTCTATACGCCTAAACAGGCAAATGATTTTTTGACAGATAACGAATATATTAAAATTTACAGAAATTCAGCCTTGAATAATCAGCCTGAAAATGATATAATAAATATATCAGAAAAAAATGAAGGAGGTATGGAATATGGAGGACAAGAGCAAAATCCCGGTATGGCTGGGCGGAACATATATGCCAACAGAGGAAGAACGGAAGAAAGCGCGAAAGGAAATAACGAGAAAACTGATAGGCGACAATCTGAGCCCGACTCCCTTGCCGAAGGAATATCAGGAGAAACTGAGCAGGGATTACGAGGAAATGAAGAGATTATCCCGGCTGAAAAAACAAGAAACTTCAAACGAAGCGGAGAAAAATACAAAAGATACGGAGTAGAGTTTGAAAAGGTATCCTTTGATATAGGCAGCAAGCATTTTGAATGTAATCTGATTACCGATATTTCTCCCTACGAGGTACTGAATGAAATAAACAATGCAAACCAAAGAAAAAGCATAATAACCTTTTTCATGGATGGTCCTCTTAAAGTATCGGGAGTGGAGCACGAGATAGGCTGCCATTTTATGGGAAATATTTTTATTGACGTAACAAGAGCCGGCGAGGAGCATCCCGGATACATTAACAGTCATGAGCTTGTTCATTGGCTGAAGGCAATAGACTCCCAAGCTTTTATTGAGCTTCAGGACGTAGTCGTGTCAAACGCCTCTGAATATATCAGAGGGCACGTGTTTGACGATATTGACGAGCAGCAGAGGGGACGTTCGGAAAGTATGGGCGAGATTACGCTTCGTGACGAGGTATGGGAAGAATTTATCGCTGTTGTTCATCAAAATTTGGATTTGTCTTATACAGCCGAATATTTTGAAGACTACGAGCTTGTAAAATCGACCTTTGAAAAATATCTCGGTAAACAGAATAAAGGTATTTCTGTAACCCAAAAAACATCAAATTCGGTTTTAGACGGGGCAAATACTGTCGGAAACAGCAATGTTGCACCCACCAAAGATAATAACGCCGAAAGGCTTTCTCTGTCTGTTCAGGAGCAGAAAGCCTTTATTTACGATGACAGCGGCAAAATTCGTTTCAAACAGATAGATATAAACTACAAAAACGATAATTATCACGAAGCCCGCTTTAATCTTTTGGACCCGAGTGAGCCCGATATTGAAACCGTAAATGGCAGAGTTGTCGGAAAGTACGGAGTGTATAAAAAAGTTAACGGATATTACGGTGTTACGCTTTTATCTTCCGGGATGGATATAGCTGCATTTGCGACATTTGATGAAGCCTTAAAATTTGCTGCATACACAAACAGAAATGTGTTATTTAATGATATTTCGTATGTCAGAAATGTAAACGGGCAGTTGGAAATAGATGCGACCCCCGAGTTTATGCAATATGGTGAGCAAATTAAAAACATAAAGAATAATAAAGCCTATATTCAGGATGAAACCGAAATAATACAAAAATCAGACAGTGGTAACCAATCGCCGAATGATAATAATATTCCCGAAGGTTATACGGCTGAGGATTTATTTATTGACAACAGAACAGCTGAAGAGGTAGGAAACCGAAAAATAAAGGCTTTTCAGTTTATGTATCCACAGTTCAAAACCTTTTTTAAGCCAATGGCACGTCAGCTTTATAATGACATATCCCAGACAATAAAGGGCGAGCGTTTTCCTGTTGGAGACGGAAGAGAGTGGAGTGGTACAACAAGACATACATCCCCTGCTATTGCACGTATAAAAGATGATTTTGAGGTAACCTATAAGCAGATACAGGATGCGTTAAACCGCATTATAACAGACCAAGGTCAGGAAAATACAGCTCTTGCAAAGCGAATAGAGCTTGTGATTGACGAAATGCTGTCAAACGGATATACTGATTTTTACGGAAATAAAGTCCCTGCAGATAAAATGTACTTAATTGCAAAGGGCGCTACCGTATATGGTAATTCTGATTTTGAAGGGACCGAACTCGAGGACAAATATTCACCCGATAATTTTGATTACGATATAACCGAGGTAGCAGATGATATAAGTTATTCGATTGACGAAAATTTCACTAACAACTACGATAAATGGGTGAAAAGAGGGAGAAGAAACGGTGTCAGACTTAAAGTCGGCTCTGCTTCGGAAGCATTAAGAAGTGTTGATGTTAAAAACCAAAATATTTATTGGGACTCTTCAAAAATAAATTCTTCATTAAAGAAACATAAATATTTGAACGACAACATTATGAAACAAATTCCGGATATTTTGGAAAATCCGATAATTGTTATGCAATCCAAAAAATTTGATAGTCGCATAACAATGTTTGGTGAGGTGTACGATGTTGACGGAGTGCCAATTATGGCTGTGTTGGAATTGTTACCAACCAACAAAAAGCATACTATAATACTTGATGAAATAAAGGTTACCAGTTCCCATAGCAGAAAAGATAGAAGCAATCCTTCAAGTATAACACAAACTCAAAACATAATAAATACAAGTAATATTTTGTATGTAGACCCAAATAAAAAAAGAACCAATAATTGGTTAGTGGCTAATAGGCTGCAATTGCCGTTGCACATAACCAATTATGGCTCTATAAAAAGTATAACATATCCCGAAGGAAATGTCAATACCTATTCTATGCAAAATTTTAAAAATAATTCAATGGAAAGCGAGGAAAATATCAATGCAAGACGAAACAATGTTACTGCTGGAAACTTGGGACGGGGCACTGGTTCGGGTGCCGATAAGTCAGGCGGAAGCATTTACGAGACAGCAAGAGCATCTAAAAAAGATGGCGGACAGAGGACAGGCGCCGAAGGCTCCCGAAGAATTTACGCAGAAAATGTCAGAGCTGCTGAAGGGACAGAAATAAGGCAGCAGGGGGCATTTCGTTGTGAATTTATAAAGCCTGATTATTACACCGCTGATATGCGTGCTATTGAAGAAAACAACGCAAAACAAGGGATAAAAACATACTTTTTCCTTGACAGTGGCGAGGTTGTTTTTAAATCTTCTGTTAAATTCAGGGGTGCAGTTACAAAAAATGGTGATGTATATATTCAATGCAATCACGAAAAATATTCTCCCGGGCAGATAAACAAACACGAGCTTGTACATCGGAATTACGATTCCGATGATATCAAAAAAGTCCGCGAACACATCAACAACAACCTTACAGAAGATGAAAAACAGTATATAATTGATGTTATGTACGCGCGATATTCACTGCTATGTAGGGGCGATGTTAATAAAATATTTGAAGAATTTGTATGTGATGTATTATCCGATATGAATAGCTACAGCGGTAAATTTGCAGATGTTACACAAGAATATTGGAGCAGGCATACAGACTTTATTGACAATTATTCAGCAGCCGAATACACGGAAAGTATTGATGCCGGAGGAATTTCGCTCTCGTTACAAAGTTATACAGGACCTTTAAATCTGTCAAAACAAGAATACACGATGGTATCAAGAGCGATTATGGCAAAAAATGCAGGTCTTACAGACAACGATTTAAAACCTGTTGATTATGTTTATGCTGCTGACGAGTTTTATATTTATGAAAATCATTCAATCGGTAATTTTACAGTGAGCAGAAAAATCAGTATTGAGGGAAATGAAGAATTAATAAATTATGTAAGAGGTGAAATAGAAGATGGCACTTACAGAAGCTCAGAAACTTCTCATACATTGGTTAAAGAGTATAAAAGCAGAAGAAGAAGCAATAATCGGAATAATGGTGGGGCTGAAAGACCCAGAACATACGGAAGCAATGTTGGATTATCTCTTGGACAATCCGAAAGCGACACTATCAGATATACTGAAAGAAACAGTTCGGATACTGCAGACGGAACAGATGAAATAAGAGGGCCTGTTTTATATGAGGGACGACATATATATTCAATGGATAAGTGGTATCCTGATTTATCAAGAAATCAGCTCTCAAAATTAAATGATTTCATAAAGAATGATGTCGAAACAAGTACACACAGTATAACCGATACAGCAAATTGGGCATTTACCACTATCGGAAACACAAAAGTGTTTGCGATATATAGCACGGAAAAAATGACAGACCCGACACTTTTGTATGAATCAAAGGGCAGACAGGGCGAATTTGAAAAGGATTATTTGCTAAATCTATTAGAGGAGTGGAATTATGGCAAGAGTAATGACGGTAAATCAAGCAGGATTGACGAGATACTTAGCGATGAAAGGTTGCAAAAAAGGTACGGTATTCAAAATAATAACGGAACTGTGGAACGAGGACAATATTCTGGCAATGATACAGTTTTGCCGAGAAAATCCAAACGCAAACCTTCAGGAGCTTTTACAAGCGTCATCGAGAATTTGTTCAAAATCCAAAACGAAATAGATGCTGTAGGCGACATAAGTTTTTCACTTGAAGATGATGGCGAATTTGATTTATTTGACCTTTGGGAGCAGAAAAATAAAGAGTTTGGAACAATCAAAAAAGGTGAAAATCCGACTCGTGACATTGATGTACCGAAGAAAATTACAAAGGATAAATTGGTAAGCCGGTTTGCTCGCACAATGCTTGAAGCAGGAGTAACCCCCGATACCGCCGTATCCGAGTTTGAGAAGCGTATTCTTGATGGCACGATGACACACGAAGTTGTCACCAATGATGATGCTCGCGAGTGGGCTGTAAATCAAATTAAGTATCACGGCTTTGAAGAAGCACTGAATACTTGGAGCGTATATACTCGGGACGATAATGTCGGTAAAAAAGAGCTTGCATTGGGGATGGAATTGTATAACCAGTGTATCACAAACGGTGATGTTACTAATGCTATGAGGATAGCGGCTGAATTAGTTGCAGAAGCCACACACGCAGGTCAAACATTGCAGGCCACTCGTATGCTGAAGCTTATGACACCTGACGGACAGCTTTACTACTTGGAAAAATCAATCCAAAAAATGAATGAAGAGTTTAAGAAAAAAATCGGCGACAAATACGAAGATATTGAACTCAACGAGGAATTGATGGAAAAGTTTTTAACCGAAAAAGAAGCTGACAAGAGGGACAAAATCTATGATGATATTTGTCAGGACATTGCAAATCAAATACCTTCGACACTTCTTGATAAGTGGAACTCTTGGCGATACCTTGCAATGCTTGGTAATCCGAGAACACATATAAGAAACATAGCTGGTAATGCAGTATTTGTGCCAGCAATTAAATTAAAGAACTACATAGGTGCTGTTATAGAAGAAATTGCAAAAATCGATACTGACAAGCGTACAAAATCCTTGCACAAAAACAAAAAAGCAGTAGAGTTTGCAAAGAGCGATTTTGCTAAAATGCTGAAAGTGCTTCAGGGTGAAAACGCTAAATATGCAGTGACGAGTGACATTGAGGGTAAAAGAACAATCTTCAAAACAAAATGGCTTGAAAAGTTAAGGACAAAAAACTTTGAGTGGCTTGAAAGAGAGGATATGTGGTTCTTAAAGATGCATTATGTTGATGCACTTGCTCAGCTTCTCACAGCAAGAAAGCTTGATGTAGATAATATAGACGAAAAAACCCTCGACATTGTAAGAGCTTATGCTGTCAGAGAAGCCCAGAGAGCAACATACCGTGATGCTAACTCTTTAGCGGAGGCTCTTAATAAACTGCAGAAGAAAGCAGAACATTCAGATAAAAAGTCCATCCGTGCTACAAGTGTTCTTTTAGAGGGTGTAATGCCTTTCAAGAAAACACCGCTTAATATTGCAAAACAAGGTGTGCAATATTCTCCTGTAGGAATATTAACAGGCATATATAAAACAGTTTCAAAAGTCAAGAACGGTGATGCGTACAGCACTGCCGACATAATTGACGATTTTGCTAAGGGTCTTACAGGTACAGCTTTGATGCTGCTTGGTACATTCCTTGCATCGCTTGGAGTTATATCCGGCGGTGACGATGAGAATAAAAAGAAAAAAGAGTTTGACAAGATGGTTGGTGAACAGTCATTTTCTATAAATATCGGGGATAAATCTTACACCATCGACTGGGCTGCACCCACTTGCTTACCTTTATTCACGGGTGTGGAGCTGTACGAACTGGCAAAAGACGATTTTAAATTCTCTGATATAACAGCGGCACTTTCATCTTTGACAGACCCTTTGCTTGAATTATCAGTATTCTCAGGAATAAGCGGAGCGATTGAATCAGCACAGTACAATGATACTAATACGCTATTTGCGATAGGTTCAGATATGACAACGAGTTATTTGACACAAGCTCTCCCTACCATTGGTGGACAAATCTCACGGATAGTTGATAAGAACAAAAGAGAGTATTACTACACAGATAAAAACAGCAACCTGCCTAAAGGCATCCAAAGTTTTATTGGGCAGGTATCGAGTAAAATACCGTTTGCAAGTTATTTGTTTGAGCCGGCAATAGATGAATGGGGCCGCGAGGAAACTTACGGCAACATAGTTGAAAGAACTTTCGAAAATGCCGTTTCGCCCGGATATTACTCCAAAAAGAATTATACCAAGGTTGACGAAGAAATCAAGCGCTTATATGAAAGCACAGGCGAGTCAAATGTACTTCCTGTAATTCAGCAAAAGAAATACACCGAATCAAACGTTGATTATCCTATGACTGCAGGTCAATGGTCTGAAGCTAAACGAATAAGAGGACAAAAGAGTTTTGAACTGATAGAACAACTTTTATCTGATAGTATAAAAATAAAATTACTGAATAAGGTAACCGGCAAATATGAAAAGAAAATCTATAGTCAAATGTCTGATGCTGAAAAAGTAAAAGCCGTAATGAAATGCTATGAAGATGCCGGAGAGTACACGAAGGAGCAAATGATTGAAAAGGTAAAAGGTAACAAAAAATAAAAAGGGGCTGTGACAAAATAGCCCGAGAAAAAATGAGGACGATTGCATATTGCAAAAGTCCTCATTTTTTGGTATAATTAAATTGCGAAAAAAAATAATACCAAGGAGATTATACCACAATGAGAAGAAAAATGCAACTATTA
>JAZSKI010000062.1:0-16677 GCA_045534775.1 Clostridia bacterium
CATTTAAAAAAACAAAAAACAATGCTTGTTGCATAAATCAAAAGGTGAATACTGGAGAAATTGCTCATTTTCAGATGGGTTGATTTTGTATGCCTAAAAACGAGCAATTTCCCCAAAAAGCTCAAAAAAGGACCTCGATCAGAGATCCTTGTTCTGTCTGAGGGACTTTTTAAACAGCCCCTTGATTTTACTATTACCGGCTAAAATAAATAATATATGCTGTATCGCCTGTATGATTTATCCTGCTTTTATCGTTATTATTTCATAGCCACGTGCATCAAAGCTTATGATGTTATCTTTGATTTGTACATCACGTTTCTTATTTCCCTCAAAATCGCATATATATGCTTCGTTAACATCATAATTCAACTTAAGAGAGACTTTTGTTGCTTCCTCGCCCGGCACAAAAAACCTCATATATTTTTCATCTTTATGTGTATATGCCGCCGTAAGAACGATATTTCCTTCCTTGATTTCAAAGAGGCTGAAATCAGGTCTGTCCGCCTTTGCAGTAAAATATCTGGTTTTGGAAACAAGAGGTCTTTCAATTTCCCTTGCCATTCTGTGCAGCTCACCTAAATCTCCTTCACCTGCCGCATAGGAATAAGTAAAAGAGCTGTAGCCCTCCCCGTTCATGTGTTCGGACATGTGGCCTATCCAATCCTCTACAGTACCTCTTCTGGTTACAGCTTTATAGGCACGCATTAAATAAAGCTCGCAACCTCCCTCCGTTAAACGGTTATAAATTCCGCAATTTCCCTGGAATACAGCCACATCCTCTTCGCCTGCCTTATGGGCTGTGAAATGCTTTGAAAAATGCACATATCTGACCAATCTCTCCAGGAAGAAATAATTATCGCTGTTTAAATCCTCTTCTTTGGCATAAATCTCATTTTCAAGGGCACGTTTTTCATTGCCGTAAGGGATTCCGCTGTAAAACTCTCCCATATCACACGGGAAACCTGCGGTGAAATAGCCCTCAAAACCACCCTTTTGTACCCATATTTCTGTTTTGAAATCTATTTTATTACTGCCTTTGTTTAAAGTAATGGTCTGACGCAGTCCGTGATTTGCAATTTTACCTTCGGTTACTACCTTGTATCTTAAAGGTCCATTTTCCGTCAGAACACATTTTTCTGCTACATACTCATCCATCTTTTCCACGTGGGGCAGGTTGCACCAGGATTCACCGATTCTTGTATTATAAAGCTTTACATCCCCGATACCTGTTTTGCCTGCGGAAATCACACCTTTTTTCGTTATGATTTCCTTGATTTTACCGTCTTTGAATCCAAGACGGATTTTTCCGTTATCAATAACAAAATCCTTTACATTTTCAGGTTCTGCTTTATTTTCCGCATGAGTACCGTCAAATTCCACATATATTGCCATTGCCGACATAGGCGGCACAGTAACACGGCATACTACTTCTATTTCATTGAAATCACATTTAAATCTGCGGTCACCGTAGAATACCTCTGTCACCTGATAAGGTAATTCTCTGCCTTCTGCATCTTTAATTTTAAAGCCTGTTATATTATCGGCATGAGTAATATGTACAGGCACATTACCCGTTACCTCTCTGCCGCTGAAATTGAAAATTACATATTCATTATCCTTGCCGCAACCGATATTTTCGCATATCATCTCCATAACATCGTGCTTATATCGTGCAATTTCTGCCATAAGCGACTCGGAATTTGCAAGTATTCTGTCATAATCCTCTTTCAAAATAGAGTTAATAGCATGACCCGAAAACTCAATCAGTCTGTCCCAGAAGCGTTGTATTTTTTCCCAATCAACCTCATAGCCCAGCTTTTCCGCCATAGTTGCCGCATATTCCAGCGAAACCAGCTCCCTGTCACCTTCAAATTGTTTTTGCCAGATGCTGTTGCCGCCACGGGGATTAATGTTATAAAACAGCTCACAAGGGTCTATAACCCCTTCAACCACAGGAAGTGACTGATGCTCCACATTAGCCAGATATTCATCCAGGGTTGAAAAGCTCATCTTAATATCGGGATAAGTTCTGTTCCACAGCTCAATCAATTCAAGATATGCTTCATAGTCACCCCAGGGATTATGCAGGGGCATTACATCGTCACCACCTACCATAATCACCAAATCCTCTGATTTTTGCAATGGCAGTATGGGGTCAATAACCTCTTTTTTAAAGGTCTCAAGTACCTTCTTTTCATCACTGAAATCAGGGTTCTTATATTCCTTTATCATACTTGAATCATAGAGTCCGCGTGTTACAAAAATTTCACTGCCGTCTATACCCTTATAAATAAACTCTCTTGGAATCCCCTTCAAATCAAGTGCCATACAAGGTCTGTAGAAACGGTATAAATCATAGCCTCCGTTTTTGAGTATCTGCGGCAGCTGCCCGTGTCCGAATCCCGTATCGGCATTTAAAAAGCTTCTGCCCTTGCCTCCGGTTTTTTCCTCAAGCACATCTTTACCTCTTTGCATATTTCTGATAAAAAGCTCGTCACCGCAGTTGTTGGGACGTACCAATGCCGCGCCCCCGTTTGCAACAGATATTTTTCCTTCAGCCACACGTTTTTTAAGCTCGTCCATTCTTTCGGGCGAATATTTTTCAAAAACCTTAAAGGAATGCTCCGTATTATCAATTATAACCTTATAATCCTTGCCTGCATTGAAATCATCGAGCATTCTGTTGAAAAATGCTACATATCTTTTTTTATGCCACGCACGGGTATTTGTCCACGCGAAATCACAGTGACAGTAATGTACCACGTGTATTCTTTTTAAATTCATAAGTATGCCTCCGTTTCTTTTTGCCAAATTTTGACTGGCTATATTTTATCACAGCCACCTTAGAATGTCAATATTAAAAACGTGCTTTTAATTTAATTTTGTGCTATTTCAAGGTGATTATTTCACGCTTGCAAAATTTTATTCAAATGTCCCTGAAAAAAATGTAAAAATTTATTGACAAGAGGGGAAAAATATGATATACTTAAGCTATCATCAATAATTGGAAGCGTAGGTTTTCCAAGAGTAAGATGCAGACCGCTTATTTTTAATGAGCTAAGGCCGGACGGACAGCCGGGTCGAACGCCGAACGCCGATTTATTCGGTTGGCAGTTTTAAACTGCCTTATTGATTGAGTTAAGAGCTCAAATTTTATAAGTTGGTTACTTTATAACCATGTGCAGCTGCACACATCGACTTGTGAAACGGTCAATAAGAGTACGCGTAAACAATCTTTGCTTACACTCTGAAACCTATCCGAAAATTTGCTTTATTGGTGACTTAGGCATATTGTAGTTTTTTCGGCAAGTGATGTTTTGTGCATTGCTTGCTGTTTTTTTTGTTATATTGTAAAGGGAGTGTCTGTGATGAAAAAAATAATCGAGCTTAAAAGTATTTCAAAGGAATTTGAAGATGAACGGGTTTTAAATTCCATTAATCTGGATATTTATGACAAGCAGTTTGTAACTCTGCTTGGTCCCTCGGGTTGCGGTAAAACCACTACATTGCGTATTGTGGGCGGATTTGAAACTCCCGATACGGGCGAGCTTTTATTTGAAGGGGAAAAAATAAATGACCTTCCGCCGCATAAAAGGCATATTAATACTGTTTTTCAGAAATATGCTCTTTTTCCCCATCTCAATGTGTTTGAAAATGTAGCATTTCCGCTTCGCGTTCAAAAAACGCCCAACGCCGAAATAATAAAACGGGTAAAGGATATGCTTGAGCTGGTAGCGCTTAAAGGCTTTGAACGTAAAAATGTAACAAAGCTGTCCGGCGGTCAGCAACAACGTGTTGCCATTGCCCGTGCCCTCATCAGCCATCCCCGCGTGCTTCTTCTGGATGAACCTCTGGGAGCTCTTGATTTAAAGCTTCGTAAGGATATGCAGAACGAGCTCAAAAAGATACAGAAACAAACAGGCATTACCTTTATATATGTAACCCACGACCAGGAGGAAGCACTTTCTATGTCTGACGTAGTTGTGGTTATGGCTGACGGTAAAATTCAGCAAATTGGCTCTCCTACGGATATTTACAACGAACCTCTTAATGCCTTTGTAGCTGATTTCATCGGTGAAAGTAATATTGTTGATGGTGTAATGAACGATGACTTTAATGTAACCTTCTCCGGTCAAACCTTTAAATGTGTAGACAAAGGCTTCAAAAAAAATGAAGCGGTTGACGTTGTCATACGTCCCGAAGATGTTGACGTTGTAAAAAAAGATGAAGGCATGCTGACAGGTATTGTTACCTCTGTTACCTTCAAAGGTGTTCACTATGAAATTATAGTTGATATAAAGGGCTTTAAGTGGATGATACAATCAACGGATTTTGTTGATGTGAACGCAGAAATAGGATTATTTATCGAGCCTGATGCCATTCATATTATGCAGAAATCCGAATATTCGGGTCAGTACGGTGACTACTCCTCTTTCAGCGACGAGTTGGATGAGCTTTCCAACACCGAAACGGTAGGTGACTGAGATGGAAAGGGTCAGATATAAATTAGGTAAAATTGCAGCAGCTCCACATATTTTTTGGTCACTTCTGTTTATAATAGCTCCGCTGATATTTGTGGTATATTATACCTTTACCACTCCCGAAGGGTCTTTTACTTTAGATAATATGCTTGCTCTGGAAAATCATATAGGCACCTTCGTTCTTTCCGTAACAATGTCCTTTATTGCTACCTTTATATGCTTTATCATAGGCTATCCTCTGGCATATATTATAGCAAGAAGCAAGGAGAGCTCACAGAAAATTATGGTAATGCTTTTAATGCTCCCTATGTGGACCAACCTTCTCATAAGGACCTATTCTATGATGGCTATTATGGATGACGGCGGGCTTATAAACTCTGTTTTAGAATATTTTTCTCTCAGCAGAATTCATATAATAGGTACTAAGGGTGCCGTTATATTCGGTATGGTCTACGACTTTTTGCCTTATATGGTGCTTCCCATTTATACTACCATTGCCAAGCTTGATAAAACTATGCTGGAGGCGGCGGCTGATTTGGGGTGCAATAATATGAAAACCATAGCAAAGGTAGTGCTTCCCCTTTCCACATCGGGAATTGTGTCGGGTATCACCATGGTATTTGTGCCTTCCATCAGCACCTTTTATATTTCCCAAAAGCTGGGCGGCGGTACCTTTGAGCTTATCGGCGATACCATTGAACGACAGTTTCAGAACATAAGCACCTATAACGTAGGCGCGGCAATTTCGCTTGTAATGATGATATTGGTACTTATTTCTATGGCAATTATGAACCGCTTTGCCGAAGATGAGGGAGGTGGCGAAAATTGAAAGCCTTATCTAAAATATATATGGTGCTTGTCTTTACAATACTCTATATCCCCATAATCGTGCTGATGCTTTTTTCCTTTAACAGCACGAGCAATACGGGAAGCCTTACAGGTCTGTCCCTGTATTGGTACAAAGAGCTTTTCCATAGCCCCGATACCTTTAATGCGTTGAAAAACACGTTGATACTTGCCCTGTCGGCATCAACTCTTTCTACAATTATCGGTACAGCGGCGGCTGTGGGTATAAACAAATTCAAAACCAAGTTCTCAAAAAATGCCATCTCAGCAGTTACCAACATTCCTATGATGAACCCCGATATTGTTACGGGTATTTCTATGATGCTTCTTTTCGTATTTGTGGGAAATATCTTAGGTCGTGATGAAAAGCTTGGGTTTCCGACCCTTTTAATAGCTCATATAACCTTTTGTATTCCTTATGTAATTCTATCGGTACGTCCGAAATTATTACAAATGAATAAAGCCTTGCCCGAAGCGGCAATGGATTTGGGCTGTACGCCCCTGCAATCCTTTTTCAAAGTAGAATTGCCTAATATAATGCCCGGTGTGGTATCGGGCTTCATACTGGCGTTTACCCTTTCGCTGGACGATTTTATAATAAGCTACTTTACCACCGGAAATGATTTTCAAACTCTTCCCCTGCTTATTTATTCTATGACAAAGAAAGAGGTAAAACCCGATATATACGCCCTGTCAACCATTATGATAGCGGCTGTAACGGTACTCCTTATACTTTCAAATTTCTCATCAAAAGAAAAAACTGTGGACAGAAAGGCGGCTATGAAATGAAAAAACTATTTTTAACAGCACTTATGGCAACTACCATGCTTTTCGGCATAACTGTACAGGCGGATGAACCCCTAACTCTCAATGTTTACAACTGGGGTGAATATATTTCTGACGGGTCGGAGGAGTCTCTTAACGTCAACGCCGAGTTTGAAAAATATTACGAAGAAACCTTTGGCACGGCTGTCAAGGTAAACTACACCACCTATGCCAGCAATGAAGATATGTATAACAAAATCAAAAGCGGCGGTGCTACCTATGATGTTATTATCCCGTCCGATTATATGATTGAACGAATGATAAGCGAGGATATGCTTCAAAAGCTGAATTTTGATAATATCCCCAACTATAGCTTTGTAAATGAGGAATACAGAAATCTCTTTTTCGACCCGGACAACGAATATTCCGTTCCCTATACCTGCGGAATGGTAGGAATAATTTATAATACCACTATGGTAGACGAGGGTGATACAGATAGCTGGGATTTGCTCTGGAACGAAAAATATAAAGGTAAAATCCTGCAATTTAACAATCCCCGCGATGCCTTCGGTACAGCAATTTATTCCGTAGGCGGAGATGTTAATACTACAGACGAAACCGTATGGCAGGCGGCAACCGATAAGCTTAAACAGCAAAAGCCTCTTGTCCAGAGCTACGTAATGGATGAGATTTTCAACAAGATGAAAAACGGCTCGGCGGCTGTTGCTCCTTACTATGCAGGGGATTTCCTCACCATGTATGATGACAACAACGACCTTGCTTTTTACTATCCCGAGGAAGGTACAAACATATTTGTAGATTCTATGTGTATTCCCGCCTGTGCTAAAAACAAGGACCTGGCGGAAGCGTATATAAACTTTATGTTATCTGACGAAATAGCCGTTGCCAACGCGGAGTATATCGCCTATGCCTCACCTCTTGACAATGTAATAAACAACGCGGATTACATTGCATATATGCAGGATTGGAACGAAAACGCCATGGATATTTTATATCCCACAACTCTGGATATAAAAACCTCCTTCTATGAAAATCTTGATACTGATACTCTGAAGCTTCAGAACAGTCTGTGGGAGGAGCTTAAAATCGAAAGTGCCGTAAATCCCATAATTTACGTCCTCGGCGGAATTTTAGTTCTGCTTCTGATTGCATTTTTCATCTACAGAGCTGTTACCAAAAAAATGAGAAATAATTATTAATACAGCTGTATTCAAAAAGAGTGAGAAGGCATTGCCCTCTCACTCTTTTATTAATCCACTCTGTTTCTTCTCTCGCCCTTCATAAAGGCATCAATATTTTTTATTATCTCATCTATACACCGCTGTCTCGCCTCGCGGGCTCCCCACGCCGTATGAGGTGTCAGACACACGTTATCCATCCCGCAAAGTTTTGCAAAGGGATGACCCTCGTCCATAGGCTCGGTGGAATAAACATCACACCCTATACCGTAAATGCTTTTATTTATTACCGCCGCCGCTACAGCCTCTTCGTCCCATACTCCGCCTCTCGCCACATTTATAATAATGGCGGATTTTTTCATTTTACCTATCATTTTTCTGTCAATGATGTTTTTTGTACTCTCATTTAACGGCAGGTGAACAGAAACAATATCGGATTTTTCCATGAGCTGTTCAAGCCCTGTGTCATAGCTCTTTCCTTCAGGGTTTTTCCTGAACGCCAATATCTCACACCCTAAAGCCTGTGCAACCGCCGCCACCTGCTTGCCGATATTGCCATAGCCGACTATCCCCCATACCTTTCCGCGAAGCTCATGAAAAGCCGGTACTACCCGATTCTGCATACCGCTTGCACTGTAGCTTCCGTTATGAACATAGGCGTTAAATATACTGAGATTATTTGCCAGATACAACGCCATAGCAACCGTAAGCTGTGCCACGCTGTCGGTGGAATAGCCTTTTACGTTACATACCGCTATCCCATTTTTTCTGCAATAATCTACGTCCACATTGTCAAAGCCCGTAGCCGTAATGCAAATGAGCCTCAAATCCTCTGCCTCAACCAGATTTTCCTCTTTCAGCTTAACCTTATTCAACACAGCAATATGAACACCCCTCAGCCGCTGTGCCACCTCATCTTCCCCCGTAGCTTCATACACCGCCGTCTGTCCTATATCTTCAAATTCATTCAGGGAAATATCATCTCCCAATGTACCTGCATCTAAAATTGCTATCTTCATTTTTACCTCTCTTGTAAGCCATATTTTATTTTCTTTTGAACTCTTTGTCTTCAGATTTTAAAATTCTTTTTTTCTGTTGCTGTTCGGCGTTATCCTCTTCTATTTCTTCCGGGGTTTTCATAAGAGGGATAAATCTTCTTGCAAAAACGCCTTTGTTTCTGCCTACAATATAGAAATAACCTATTGCCGAGAAAACCAACGCACCTATGCAGTTGACTATCAAATCCTTTATGGTATCATAAATACCTATATCAAGATACCCGTTTTGTATTATATACTGCTTCTCCACGCCGTTTTCCGTATACTTTATAAGTGTTTCCGTAATATCCGTTATTTTAACGGGCGAATTTACGCCTTCGGGGTTTAACGCTACCGAGGATATTCCTTTGACCAGAAAATCCTTCTGCATATCCGTTTCCATAAAGCAGTCCATAGTAAACTCAAAAAATTCCCACAAAACACCTACCGTCATAGAAACGCAAAATGCTACAAGTGCCACAAAAAACGGTGACATTTTAATATGAAATTTAGGTTGATTGTTGAGTATATCTATAAGCGAAAACCCGATAGCCGCCATTATAAATCCGTTTATGGTATGAAGCATAGTATCCCACCACGGAATATACGTATAAAAGCTTCCGATTTCGCCCAAAATTTCCGCGCTGAAAATAAACAGCAGAATAATTACCTCTAAAGTACCCGGTAATTTAATATTCAGCTTTCTGTCCACAAAAAGGGGAATGTTAAACAGGCACAAGGTTAAGCCGCAGAGAAAAACCGTATAAAATTCTCCCCGCAAAGCCCTTGCCGCCAAAACAACAATAACGATAATCTCAAGTATAATTCGTATGGTTAAATTTCGTTTAGATTTTTTATTCACACTAGCACCCCGAAAAAATATTTATTCTGTCATAAGCCCGCAAAAAAGTCATACACTAATATTCTACTCCTGTGAACTTGATTTTTGAACCCTGTTATAAAAATATTCATCATTTGCCCTTCCTTTTCCGCTATGGGCGGGTATATGCAAAATCAAACCCTGTTTGTTTCCCTCAATCCGTACCGTAGCCCGCATAGTTGTTTAATCTTCTGAAGCCTGACGGTGACATCCCATGTTTTCTTTTGAACAGCTTATAAAAATACGAAACGTCATACAGCCCCGCTTTTTCAGCTATTTCAGCAATACCGCAATCACTGTTTATAAGCAATGCCGAAGCATATCTCAATCGCAAATCATTAATATAATTAGCCGGAGATATTCCTACCTTTTTTTTGAAGTATCTGTACACACCGGGAATTGACATACACATAATTTTTGCAATATCTTCAATTTCTATCTTGTTTACATAATTATTTTTGATGTATTCCGTCACACTGCTTAAGGCTTCATCAATTTCTTCCCTTTGAGTGCCGACAGTCATTAATATATCAACCAGCTTATAAAGCTTTGACATTATGTTACAAATATTATCATTTTCTGTTATTCCATCAAAAATCTCACATACCTTGTCATTATATTCCGAAGGTAGCAATACAGGGAATTCATACAGCTCATCAAGTGAATATCTGTCGTTTATAACAACCTCAAGAAAAATCCATCTTGCCTGCATATATCCTTTTTCCGGATTATTGTGGTGGATAATATGCTGAATTACATTTGATGGTGCTATAAACGCTCCCTTTTCGCCTGTAGAAAAGCTTTTACCGTTTTCTATTGAAATATCATAAGCCCCGACATCAGCCTGTACAACAGACAGAATCGGAAGGGTTTTATTATGAACACTCCCCTCGCAGTCACAGCACAGCTTACCCATGTGATAATTTAATATAATAATTTTTTCTATATTTATCATCATATAGTCCCCCTATTGATAATATAATACCATAAATTCATAATTTAGTCAATATGATTTTTATATTAAATATGTTATAATGGCATCAAGGAAGGTGGTATTATGGATTTCGGTAATAACAGACCCGTAAGACTCAGCGAAAATACAAGACACTTCGCAATGGAATCTTTGCTCGGCAAATATGGCGATGATGCTATGAAAATTCCCTATGTAACTCTTGATGAGATTGAAAATTATGAAAGCCTTTCTCCTCAGGAAAAATATAATGTTGCGATAACTAAAATTGTAAGCGAAGCTCCCATCCGGATATGCGAGCATAAAACTGTCAGCGGTGCGGCTACCTTAGGTGCAGCCATCAGCCACGTTATCCCTGCATATATCAATGGTGCATCTTTTTGTCCGAGTATCAGTCATCTGACCTTGGATTTTGCGACTGTTGTAAAAAAAGGTATGGATTTTTTAGAAAATAAAATAAATGCAAGACTAAAGTAAAAGCTGTCCGATACGCAAAAGGAAGAGCTGATGGGTATGCGTCACGTTATCGACACTTTGAAAATATGGCACGGTAAGTATCTTGATACACAAAAAAATCCGCAAAACCATAAAAATTTATCCGTTCGTGTATCAGGCCGGAATGCCCGTTTTGTAACCCTCAATAAAATGTGGCAACAGATGATTATAGAAAGAACACAGCAAGGAATTTAAAATGCAAGGCGTTTCTCAATAAGTGAAGGTTCACAAAATTGAGAAACGCCCTTTTTTCATATTCGCATCGGGGATAACTTTTAATTTTTTCGGGGTGCAAAGAAAACGCACCTCAATTAAATCTGTGCAGCTTTCCGGGAACTGCCATCTGTCTTGCCGCGGTGCGGTCTTCTTTCAGGCCGATGCCTACATCGCCCCCTACGTTACAAGCGGCGGGGGATTTTAAAATTCCGTTTATTCATTATTTACTTAAATATCCATATCCGCAAAACAACAGCTATCATTCCGCGCTTCCGTATAAAAGAGATTTTTTCATAATAAAAATGGTACTGCCGTTTGTACCTGAAGAGGTTTCCGAGTGTTTTTTTCTTCCATTCTCAGATATTTTTGCTGATATTTCACGCCCATACCGTTAACAACGCCCTTCCCGAATCCGCCGGACCGGCCGTTTTCATCATACGCCCGGGCATATATTCCTCTTTTCAAGCTCTCATCCCTTGCGACTTTAACATTATCAAACCACTCAAATATTCCGTCTTAAGTCCGCCCCTTGCATATGTAAAGAAGCCGCCAAGCCCCGTTTAATCCATTGTTTAAACCTGACGCACTGTCTCCTCTTTGCTCAGTTTATCACTCCAAAACCAAAAAGGAATCGGTATGTCTTTCTTAGGCGGATTTTTAATTTCTTCTAAAACCGACACAGCTGTCGCTTCCTTAAAATCTATGTCTCAATTATACATTATATAAGCCAAAAAGTCAAAGACCTTATTGATAAATAATAGGAGAAAACAGTCGCAGCCTTTGCTTCAAATCAGCCGCGACTGTTATGATGGCTTAGTCAACAGGAATTTTTATTGTATCATAAGCTACGAGTGCTGAGTTTTTCAGATTATTGAATTTTTTAATCTTTTCAACGGTTTTTCTTATATCCCCGTCATTATAATCCTTCGCAATATCCCAAAGAGTATCGCCCGGCTGAACATATACTATTTCGTACATTTGTTCTTTAACCATAGCGCTGCCGCCGAAGGAACCCGATACCCACATAATGGCTATTACAAGCACAAACAGAACTGTTATGCTCCTGCAAAGTTTTTTATAGTCTACTGTAATTCTTGTGTTTTTCATAATTATTTCATTTCCTTTCATAAAACTATATCGAACATTTGTTTCTGTATTTACATTATAGCAGAACAAAAGTTCTTTGTCAAGTCTTTTTTAAAAAATTTTTTAAAAATTTTCAAACAAATGTTTGACAAACACAAAAAAGTATGATATAATATATATAAAGAACAAATTTTTCGGGAGGGAATTAAAATGGCAAGGAAAAACAGCGAGAATTTAGAAGAACTTATTTTCGATTATATTAAGAGATATGTTGAAATGAATGGTTATCCCCCCGCTGTCAGAGAAATAATGACCGGTGTGGGTGTTAAGTCCACCTCTACCGTACACAGGTATATGAAGCTGATGGAGGAAAAGGGTATGATTGAGAAAGCCTCTCTCAAGACCCGTGCCGTAAAGCTCAGCGGCATAAACGAAGAACCTCATTATAATGAAACAAATATGATAGAGGTTCCCGTTCTCGGCAACGTTGCAGCAGGCATACCCATTACCGCAACGCAAAATGTTCTGGATACCTTTCCTCTCCCCTCTTATTTCGCACGCAAGGGCGAGGTTTTTATGCTGAAGGTCAAGGGCGACAGTATGATAAATATCGGTATTTTTGACGGAGATTACGTCATCGTTTCCAAACAAAGCACCGCTTCAAATCACGAGGTTGTCGTTGCTATGATTGACGGTGAGGCTACCGTAAAACGATTATATAAGGAAGACGGTTATTTTAAATTAATGCCAGAAAATGATATGTTAGAGCCTATTATTGCTCCGCACATAGATATTGTCGGCAAGGTCGTAGGCGTATTCCGCACGCAGGTTATATAAAAAAACAGGGGCTGTTAAAAAGCCCCTTATGTTTTATTCACCTTCAAAAAGCGGTGTTGAGAAATATCTCTCCGCCGTATCCGGCAGTATTGTCACTACCGTTTTCCCTTTACCTAATTTTTTCGCAAGGCGTTTTGCCGCCGCTACGTTGGTTCCGCTGGAAATTCCGCACATAATACCTTCTTTTTTAGCCAGCTCCTTAGCCGTATTCAGTGCCTCTTCATCGGAAATTATACAAATATAGCTGTAAATCTCTTTGTTAAGTATGGCAGGTACTATGCCGTCGCCTATGCCCATCTGAAGATGCGTTCCTATGCTTCCGCCCGAGAGAATTGCCGCATCCTCAGGCTCAACCGCCCAGATTTCAATTTGCGGATTTTTTTCTTTCAGCACCTCACCTATACCCGTTATAGTGCCGCCCGTACCTATTCCCGAACAAAATCCGTCTATAGGTCCTCCGACCTGCTCTAAAATCTCCACCGCCGTAAATTTACGCTGAGCATCAACATTCGCTTCGTTTTCAAATTGTTGCGGAACATAAACATTCTTATCATTTTTTGCCATATCAAGTGCAGTTTTAAGACATTTATCTATACATTCGCCGATATTGCCGTCATCGTGAATTAAAATCACCTCAGCGCCATAGTGGAGAACCAGCTTTCTTCGCTCCTCGCTGACAGAATCAGGCATTATTATTTTTGTTTTATATCCCAGAATCGCTCCCGCGAGTGCAAGCCCTATCCCCTGATTCCCGCTTGTAGGCTCTACAATGACCGTATTTTCATTAATAAGCCCCTTCTCGCGTGCGATTTTCAGCATATTATACGCTGTTCGCGTTTTGATTGAGCCGCCCACGTTCAGCCCTTCAAATTTAACCAGAATTTCCGCCTCATCCGGCGATGTCATTCTCGAAAGTCTTATGATTGGTGTATTCCCCAATGCTTCAAGCAAATTATTATATACCATTAATCTATACTCCCAACTAAATTTTATGTACCAGTATATTATACTACAAAGTAATTCAAAATGCAATAAAAAATGCAAATTTTGTTAATTTTTTTCTTTTCGGGCGGAATGGTATGTTATACTGAAACAACATCATCTGCCGCAGGCGTATTTCATTAAAAAACGCAGAACCATAGAGATATTTTATATTTAACAAAAAGTCAATATTTATATATTTTCTTATATTTCAGGATATACGCTATCGAAACAATTGCAGAAAGCGCCTCTGCAACAATTACAGCATACCACACTCCCTCAATTTTCCAAATGGCAGGCATAATAATGATGGCTAGTATCTGAAACACAAACATTCTCAAAAATGAAATCACCGCAGATACAAGTCCATTGTTAAGGGCAGTAAAGAGAGCCGAGCCGAATATGCCGAACCCACACAGGAAGAATGAAAAGGAACATATCTTGAAAGCGTGTGTTGTTAAATTCATTAGCTCCATATCATATCCTACAAAAATCATTGACAACGGTTTTGAAAAAATATAGGATAAAATCGTCAAAACAATTCCTACTACAGTAATAAAGAGCATACTTTTCTTAAAAATATTTTTCATTTCTTTTTCGTTCCGTGCTCCTTGATTATATCCGATAATGGGTGCAACACCAATAGAATATCCAAGAAAAATGGCAACAAATATAAAGGAAAGATACATTATAACTCCATATGCGGCAACACCGTTTTCTCCTGCATATTTCAATAACTGGAAATTATATAATATTGCTACGATTGACATTGAAATATTGGTTACAAATTCAGACGAGCCATTGGTGGCTGACCTTATAAACGCCTTGCTGTCAAATTTGGTTTTTGTAAGCCTTAATGTGCTGTCGTTTTCTCTTGCAAAATATACAAGCGGAATAACGCCGCCAACCAGCTGAGCGATTGCAGTAGCAAGCGCAGCGCCAATTATTCCCCAATCAAAAGCTATAATAAATACTGCATCTAAAACCATATTTATTACACCTGACAATACTGTGATTAACAATCCCAGCTTTGGTTTTTCAGCAGTGACTAAAAAAGTTTGAAACATTGTTTGCAGCATAAAAAACGACAGAACCATCAAAATGATTCTCGCATAAACAGAGCATAACTCAATCAGCTCTCCTTCTGCACCCAACATAATCGCTATTTGCTCGATAAATACAATGCTGATAATAGTTAATAAACTTCCAAACCCAATGCAGATGTAAACAAGCATTGAAAATATTTCGTGAGCCTTTTGTTTATTATTTTCACCAAGCGTCTTTGCAACCAAGGCACTACCACCCGCGCCAAGCATAAAACCTACGGCAGATAAAATCTGCGGTATCGGCATAATTAAATTAATTGCCGCAAACGGTGTTTTTCCAACAAAATTTGATACGAAAAACCCATCAACCACACTGTAGACTGAAGTAAATATCATCATTACAATAGGGGGTAAAACAAAACGAAAAAGCCTCTTAAAATTAAAATGGTCCGATAACCGAATATACATATATTACCTCTTATTTAAAAATTTTTTGTTTCGCTGCGAAGCTCATTTAAGAATCTGTTTGTAAGATGTAAATACATATCATATTCTTCCTTACTCCAAGAATTAAATATTTTATTCTCACCGGCAATAAGCTTGTGGACTGTATTTTTAACTAATTCCTTGCCTTTATCAGTAAGACATACCTTTTTCTTTCTTGAGCCTATAAGCTCCAAATAGACTATTTCGTCTGACTCTAAATTTCTTAATGCAGAATTAATCGTTTGCTTACTGATATTGGCTAAACTGACAAGCTCGCTTAACAAACATTCATCACCATTTTCACATATAAAATACAAAATCCACATTGCACTATCTGACAATCCTAATTTTAAGGCAATCTCATGATATGCTATATCAATTTCATTAAATAAACTATTTAACTCTTTTAACTTTGGATTATAGTCCATATAGCACCTCCAAGTACGAAATCATACTTAATATTATAGCATGATTCCATACAAAAGTCAAGAGGTAATTTATATTATATGTTAAATTTCATCTTGAGATATTTTGTTTAACACGTTTAGCTGAACTTGTTTCCACCAGAAAAGCGGGCTGTTTAAAAAGTCCATTCCTTTTCTCTTGTTTCTTCTCTATTATCTTTTATCTGTAAACGACAATTTAGGGAATAGTAAATAAGTAAAAATCCGCACACTATGGTGTAGGGATTTTTTGGGAAAGCAGAACCATTGAGATATTTTGGTTTTATTTGCGATATACTCGCTCACGCTCGTGCGATATATTTGCTTTGCAAATTCGATATAACTTCACTTCGTTTCGTTGCGATATGATATAAGAACCTCACCCAACACGAAATCAAAGATTTCTGTTGGGTACCCGAGAACCTTGTTACTCGCAAGCTCGTAATAAATTCCTTTTCTCGTTGCCGTATGGCAACATATCGCATCTGTCAGGATATATCGCACCGAAGGTATATCGCAAATTCCGTCAGGAATTTATATCGTTGAAAAAAAGACATTTTTCTGTCAAAAAATGTCTTTTTTTCTGGTTGCGGGAGCCGGATTTGAACCAACGACCTTCGGGTTATGAGCCCGACGAGCTACCAGACTGCTCCACCCCGCGTTATAAATGACTAAAATAAGTAATTGGTGCCGGAAACCGGAATCGAACCGGTACGGGAAAATAATCCCACAGGATTTTAAGTCCTGGGCGTCTGCCAGTTCCGCCACTCCGGCGTACCCATTGCGCTTAATTATAGTACCACACCGGATTGATTTTGTCAATAGTTTTTTGGAATTTCGCTGAAAAAAAATACCCAAAAAAACATTGTTATATTTTTGTTTCGTTGTGAAAAAATATTTTTTGTTATT
>JAZSKI010000073.1:0-25427 GCA_045534775.1 Clostridia bacterium
TATCATATTTGCTTTATTCCAAGTGGCTTTTATATCGGCTCGGTGCTTTATGCGGTCTGTGCATTTTACCTTCGCCTTCTTTTGGGGCTTAAAGTCGGATCGTAGCCATGTCGGTCTGGGGGCCAAGGAGGTGATAACCCCAGTTGTCTTCCTAAGACCGCTTGGCCTCCGACTTTATCATATTTGCTTTATTCCAAGTGGCTTTTATATCGGCTCGGTGCTTTATGCGGTCTGTGCATTTTACCTTCGCCTTCTTTTGGGGCTTAGGGAAAATAGTGCAGAATGGAAAAACTGAGCAAAAGCAAGGCTTGTCTTGCTTTTGGTTACCCGAAGGCGTACATAGGTACGTCGAGAGGCGAAGTTTTTTCATAGCATAAAGCATTATTTTTTTTAGAAATTCGTTTTATAACGAATTTTATCATTAAATTTCAGCAAATTTATCATATTTGCTTTATTCCAAGTGGCTTTTATATCGGCTCAGTGCTTTATGCGGTCTGTGCATTTTGCCTAAGCCCCTTGATTTTTAGATTTTTTTACTCCATAAAACAGCTTGCTTAACCCAATGTGACATACTTTCGTCTGACCAGCCGCTGTTGTCGCAGGCGGTAATGTCATTGGCAAGTGCCACACCGTGCGGACCGTTGGGATAGACGTGAAGCTCATACATAACACCGGCTTCGTTATAGCTGTTTGCCAGATTAAGAGAATTTCTTACATCCACAAGCTCATCAGAGGCGGTGTGCATAATGAAAGCAGGACTGGAGCCTTTATTGACGTGCTTTTCAAGACTTACCATATCACGCTGAGCGTCGGTGGCATATTCGGTTTTCAGCAAATTGATAATTGACCCTTCGTGGGCAATACTTTTTTCACCGCTGACTACGGGATATATCATCATAATTCCGTCAGGTCTGTTATAACCGGGTTTAATATCAAGAGTGCGGTTTACTTCTTCGTTATTCCAAAGAATACCGAGACTGCCGGCAAGATGACCTCCTGCAGAAAAGCCTGCGGCAAAAATCCGATTGGAGTTTACACCGTATTTTTCGTTGTTATCCCTTATGTAAGCCATCGCCCTTGATGCCTGAATAAGCTGGGTGGGGAATTTTACATTTCCCGAAACGGAATAGTGCAATACAAAAGAGGCAAAGCCGTAGGGCAGAAACGCCATTGCAACAGGCTCGCCTTCGCGGTCGTGGCACACACAGCCGTAACCGCCGCCGGGAATAACCAGAAGCCCATCACGAACACAGCCCGCAATCTTATCCGGTGCAAAAACCTCAAGATAAGCATTTTCATCATTACTATCAAGGGAAATTTTTTCGTATATCATAGCATAAGTCCTTTCGCCCCACAAATGTGGTGCGGATTATTTTATTCTGTTCATAGTCTCGCTCCAGGCGGTTTTTAGCTGGATGTCCTGGTCCATAGTCAGCTCATCAAAGGAAATATCTTTATATTCCTCAGGAAGAGCTATTTCAATATGGGGAGCGATACCGATACCGTGGATACATTCTCCGCAGGGAGTGTAATATCTGGAGCTGGTTAAATAAATTGCGGTTTTACCCTTAGGTGTTGTGATAAAGGGTAAAATTGTCTGAACTATACCCTTGCCAAAGGTTTTTTCGCCTACCAAAACCGCATCGGTACGGTCACGGAGAGCACCTGCCAGAACCTCGGCGGCACTGGCACTTGACCCGTTAATCAAAACGGATATGGGAACATCAAGACAGTCGCCTATGGCATTATACTCGGTACGTTTGCCGTTTTTGTTTTCAAAATAGGTGATAAGCCCTTCGGGGACAACCTCATCTGCAATTTCCTGAAGTGAAGTCAGAACTCCGCCACCGTTGTTTCTTAAATCAAGCACAAGACCGCTTAAGGGGGAGGCGGACTGCAGGGCAGCAAGATGCTCTTTAAATTCCGTACCCGTATGCATGTCAAAGCTGGTTATACGGATATAACCTATATTATTGGGGAGCATACGCGATTTTACGGTTTTCAGATAAATCAACTGCCGTATAATGGTAATTTTTTCATCCTCGCCTGTTCTTGCACGCCGCACTACAAGCTCTATTTCCTGACCGACGGTTTTCGTAGAACCTCGTATGAGACTTACGGCTTCGGAATAATTATCTCCGCTTAGTGCTGTTCCGTTAATGGAAATAATCTTATCGCCTGAGACTATTCCCGCTTCGTAGGCAGGAGTGTCCTCTATAGGGGCAACAATGGTAAGCAAATTATCAGAAGGGTCAACGGATACGGTTACACCGATACCCGTATATTCACCGCTCATATTGTTCATAAGCTCTTTAAAAGAGGCTTCGTTGACGAACCAGCTGTACTCGTCATCAAGAGAAGCCAGCATAGCGTGCAAAGCCGCTTCGTACATAGCGCTTGTATCTACATCTTCGTAGTACAGCTCTTCGATAATTGCACCGGCACGTCTTACGCTATCGGCAGAATAGTCGCTTTTAATTCCGATACCCATCAGAGAAAGCAACGGCGAGCTGAGAGTAATATATCCCCCGATTATTACAACTGTCGTAGCTATAAAAGTTATAATCGCTGTGAGTATAACAGTTTTTTTATTATTCAAATGTCATCGTCCTTATCTGAAAAAATTTTTGGACTGAGCCGAGGCATATATCAATGCCCCGAGCTTTACGGGTTTGCAGATTTTCTTGCCGTGACTTTAATATGTAGGTGCAGAGGATATAGCTCTACCCTGTACGTCCGATAATAATTAGTCCTCTGCAATAAAGTTATTGATTTTTTCAATCAACTCATCACAGTCAACGCCGTGTACCTCACAAGCCTGCTCAATGGACTCGCCGCTGGCTGAAGGACAACCCAGGCAATGCATACCTATTTCAAGGAAAAACTGTGCAGTTTCGGGATTAATTCTCAAAACGTCCATAATAATTGTGTCTTTTGTTATCTGTGCCATTTTAATCATAAACCTTTCTGTCTGCAAATTTATTACTCTGACCGCAGACCTGTCATACTTTATTATTATACACCATAATCATATAAAAATGCAATAGTTTTTGAAAATAATTTTCAGAAAGGAAAATTTTATGCAATATGCTTATATTACAGTTACCGGAAAAAGAGGGGGTGTTCGGAGCTTCAAATACACCAAAGAGCAGTACGGAAAAGACCTTTTATATATCATAACTACAGGACTGTCGCCCAAAAGAGTTGCAAAGAAAATCAAAGCGCTTAAAATCGACAGGGTGATTTGCAACATCCCGATTCCGGGAGCAGAGGTCTACAGCGGAGAGAAAATGTATAAATATTTTGCTCCGGGGATTTTCAGACGGCTTTTCAGCAAAAAGCTGATAATTTCCGCCGACAGGACTGAAGATATTTTTTATCTCGTAAACGCTCTTAAAACCGAAAAAATCACCTTTGCCGCATACCGCCCGCCCGCCTCTGCGGCGGCAGAGGTGCTTAAAAACACGGGAATACCTCTTATTACAGCGGATTTTGCGGAAAACTGTACCGTCATAAGCTTCAATGGTATTTTGCCGCCCTGCGGAGACAAGGTAAACATAGCTGATTTTAAAGGAGACCTACCCGTTGACGATATAGAATATAAGTGTCTGAGAATGGAGCTTGGGACGGAGGAATTTAAAAATTATGAAAAAAGGTTGACAAAATCAGATAAATTGTGTACAATATAATTATATTATGAGTAACACTGATTAAATTAAATTTTACAATCATTACGCTACCTGCGGCGTAGGGGTCGATGCCCGCATCGCCCCGAAGCGTGACCGCCATAGCCTGACGGAAGGGTTGTTTTTTGAGATGATTGAATTAATCGGTGTTTATATGAGGGGTTGGACGGTTTTTTGTTGCGTGAAAGGCCGTTCCGATACCAAAGGTGATGCGTTACAAGGAGTGTGATTTTGGTTTGGATACCGGTTCCGTCTTATTATTGATTAGTGTAGTGGTTTTAATAGGCTTGTCGGCGTTTTTCTCCGCAAGCGAAACAGCAATATCAAGTATAAGCAGAATAAGAATAAAAGCTATGGCTGAGGATGGCAATAAAAAAGCAGAAAGGGTATTGAAATTATCGGATAATTACGATAAAACCCTGTCGGCGATTTTGATAGGCAACAACGTAGTTAATATTGCTTCTACTTCAATCAGTACCTATCTGGCTACAAAATGGTGGGGTGCGGGTGGCGTCGGTATTTCAACAGCGGCAATGACGGTGCTGGTGCTTATATTCGGTGAAGTGCTCCCTAAAAGCAGTGCCAAGGAACACGCTGATGAGTTTGCCCTTGCCATAGGAGGAATACTATCGGTCATAGTAACTCTGTTTTCACCTCTTGCGGCAGTATTTTCGGGACTTAAGGGTATTATCGCAAAGCCTGTATCCGAAGGGGATAAAAAGCCTTCCATTACTGAAGAAGAGCTTAAATATATTATTGAAGAAATCCAGGACGAGGGCGTGTTGGAGGAACAGGAAAGCGAGCTGGCACAAAGCGCGCTTGAATTTGATGAAATCAAGGTCAGCGAAATCTTAACGCCTCGCGTTGATATGGTGGCGATAGATTGTAAATCGGATATTGATGAAATCAAAAAAACCGTCCTTGAAGAGAAATTCACCCGAATACCCGTATACGAGGAAAATATAGATAATATTATAGGTATTCTCCACGAACGTGAGTTTCTGGCGGCTCTTGTTTCAGGCAAAAAATTCCAGCTTAAGGATATAATTAACGAGGTTATGTTTATACCCGATAACTTTAAAATATCCAAAACCCTGTCACAGATGCAGAAAAGTAAAATGCAGATGGCGGTGGTAATTGACCAGTACGGCGGTACTAAGGGTATTGTAACTATGGAGGATATTTTAGAGGAGCTGGTAGGCGAAATCTGGGACGAGCACGACGAGGTGCTTCAGCTTATTCAGCCTGTATCGGCTAATATTTACAAGGTTAACGGCACTATGGATATTGACGATTTGGTTGATGAGATTGGCTATGAGGGTGAGGAAATCGACAGTATGTATAACTCCGTAGGCGGCTGGGCAACAGAGGTGCTGGGGAAAATCCCGGCGGCAGGCGATAATTTTGTTTATGATTGTCTAAAGGTCACCATAGACGAGGTGGAGGATAACAGAGTTTCACAGCTCACCATAGAATATGCAGCAGAATAATTGAGTATTTCGGACAGTTGCGGGCATAGAGATATGCATGAGGAAAGTCCGGGCTCCGTAGGGCAGGGTGCCGGGTAACTCCCGGTGGAGGCGACTCTAAGGAAAGTGCAACAGAGATATACCGCCGCATTTATGCGGTAAGGGTGGAAAGGCGAGGTAAGAGCTCACCACCCTTTCAGGTAACTGTTACGGTATGTAAACCCCATCCGGAGCAACATCACATAAGGGGAGCTAAGTTTGCCCGACTTTCCCCGAGGTAGATGGCTTGAGCCGTTCAGAGATGTTCGGCCTAGATAGATAACTGTCTGAAAAACAGAACCCGGCTTACAGGAATACTCAATTTTTTATAAAATCTCACAGCAAGAACGGACAAAAGCTCTGTTCTTGCTGTAAATACTATATTGAAAGGATGAAGACAAATGGCAGATTGCAGCAGCTGCGCTAATGCAGAAAACTGCTCCGGAACTTGCAACGAAATTCAAAAGGACAAGCTCCACGAGCTTTCAAACGTAAAAAAGGTTATAGGTGTAATGAGCGGCAAGGGCGGCGTAGGTAAATCCTCCGTAACGGCTATGCTTGCTGTTCTTATGAGCAGAAAAGGCTATAAAACAGCTATTCTGGACGCGGATATTTTAGGCCCTTCAATTCCTAAAATGTTCGGTATAACACCGGGCGTTAAAGGTATGGATAACGGAATTTTTCCGAAAACCACTCATAACGATATTCAGGTTATATCGGTGAATATGCTTCTTGAAAATCCCGAAGACCCTGTTGTATGGCGTGGTGTTATGGTATCAAATATTGTACGTCAGTTCTGGACAGACGTAATCTGGAAGGATGTAGATTATCTCTTTATAGATATGCCTCCGGGAACAGGCGATGTACCTCTTACGGTGTATCAGTCAATCCCCGTTGATGGCGTGGTTATTGTAACCTCACCCCAGGATTTGGTCAAGGATATTGTGAAAAAATCTTATACTATGACAAAGATGATGGATATACCTATCGTAGGCTTGGTTGAAAACTACAGCTATGCTCTTTGTCCCGACTGCGGAAAGAAAATAGAGCTGTTCGGTAGCGGTAAAACCGAAGAAGTCGCTAAGGAATACGGAGTTCCGCTTCTTGCGAAAATGCCTGTAGACAGTAGCATTGCAAGGCTTTCCGATGCAGGGGAAATGGATAAGATTAACGTAGACTATCTTGATGCCGCGGCTATGCAGCTTGAGATGCTTATTAAATAATTATGCTTCACATATATACGGGAGACGGTAAAGGAAAAACGACAGCGGCGTGCGGTCTTGCGGTTAGGTGCTGCGGTTGCGGGAAAAGGGTGCTGCTTGTGCAGCTTCTGAAAAACGGCAAAAGCGGTGAAGTTGCACAGCTTGAAGCTTTGGGAGTTAAGGTTTTGAGCCGATATCCCTTCAAAAAGTTTTTATGGAATATGACAGATAAGGAAAAGGCTGAGGTGAAAGCTCTTTGCAGAGAGCTTTTCGCCGAGCTGACAAGGCAGACAGATAATTTTGATGTCGTTGTTATAGATGAAATGTTCGGCGCTTTATCGGAAAATATCCTTGAGAAGGAAGAGGTTATTTCCTATATAAAAAGCAACGCGGACAAAGAGATTATCCTGACAGGCAGAAATGCCCCCACGGAGATAATGGAAATTGCAGACTATATATCAGAAATTAAATGTATCAGACATCCTATGGAAAAGGGAACGGGACCGAGAAAAGGAATAGAGTATTAGTCTGAAACGGTAACGAGCTTAGGCATTATTAAGTATCCGTCACAAATTATATACCCACTTTTCGTAAATTTTTCACAATTTGTAAAAAATATTGTTAAAAGTATTGACAAAAAAAACAGATTGTGGTATAATGATAGTTACCTAAGTGGGTTCTTTTTTTTTGCACATAAAACACGAATATACAGGAGGAAACGAAAATGAGAGTAAAAATTACTTTAGCTTGCAGTGAATGCAAACAGAGAAACTACAATACTATGAAAAACAAGAAGAATGACCCTGACAGACTTGAAATGAACAAGTATTGTAGATTTTGTAAGAAACACACATTGCACAAGGAAACAAAGTAATTCCCCCGTGTAATATAAGAAAAGGAGCGATTATTATGGCTGAAGATAAAGCAAAGAAAGGCTTTTTCAAAAAAATAGGTTCTGCCGCTATTGGCTGGCTCAAAGGCGTAAAAGCGGAGTTTAAGAAAGTCATTTGGCCTACTCCTAAGAAAATTGCCAAAGATACATTAATAGTTATAGTATCCGTTATAGTGGTAGGTGCTTTTATCTCCCTGCTTAACTGGATATTTATGAACGGCATTAATTTCTTATTTGAAAGATAAGAATAAGAGTTTAGACTATTTTTGTAAAGGAGAGAAGAAAAGGGGCAATTCTGCCACTTTTTGTATATATGGCTGAAAGTGCTAAATGGTATGTAATTCACACCTATTCCGGCTATGAGAAAAAGGTTGAAACCAACATACACAAGATGATTGAAAATCGCGGATTGCAGGATCAGATTATGGATATACAGCTGCCGCTGGAGGAGGATGCCGCAAAACCCGGCGTGTTCCATAAGATATTCCCCGGCTACTTGTTCCTTAAAATGATAATGTCAGACGATGTTTGGCACGCTGTAAAAAGCATTCGCGGTGTAACCGGCTTTGTCGGTTCGGATTCAAAACCCGTACCTCTTGCAGATGATGAGCTTTCGGCAATGAGGCTTAAAACGGCGACTGTATCGGCATCTCAATATGAGCTTGGCGATTCGGTTAAGGTTACGGAAGGTCCTCTTAAGGACTATATTGGCAGAATTCTTGAATTGGATGCCAATAAGGGTAAGGTTAAGCTCGCTGTTGATTTGTTTATGGGCAGAGAAACTGAGGTAGATTTAGAGCTTACACAGATAGAAGCTATTGATTAGTATAATTTCAAACAGGCAAGAGCAGGTTTGTTTTTATAAGTGGGAGGATATAAATTTAACTATATCTGCCATTACCACAATGTATATAAGGAGGTGCTACAAATGGCTCAGAAAATAGCAGGTTTTATCAAATTGCAAATACCTGCCGGAAAAGCTACTCCAGCGCCACCGGTTGGTCCTGCATTGGGTCAGCATGGTGTTAACATTATGCAATTTTGTAAGGAATTCAACGAAAAAACAGCAAAGGATGCAGGTCTCATAATCCCTGTAGTTATTACAGTTTATGCAGACAGATCTTTTAGTTTCATAACTAAAACTCCCCCTGCGGCTGTTCTTTTGAAGAAAGCTTGCAAAATCGAAAGCGGTTCAGGAGTTCCCAATAAGACTAAGGTTGCAAAGGTTTCTAAAGCAGATTTGCAGGCTATAGCTGAACAGAAAATGCCTGACCTTAACGCTGCAAACGTAGAGTCTGCAATGCGTATGATAGCGGGTACAGCTCGCAGCATGGGTATTACAGTAGAAGAATAATTGCGGCAATCCATCCGCAAGGAGGCGGACTTAAAAACGTGGGAGGAAGGTTTTAAGCCTTTCGTGTAACCACTGAGGAGGTAAAACATTGAAAAGAGGAAAGAATTATCAGGAAAGTGCTAAAATGTACGACAAGCAGAAGCTCTATGATACTGCTGAGGCTATGGACCTGGCAGTAAAAATGTCAAAAGCTAAGTTTGACGAGACTGTTGAAGCACACATTAAATTAGGCGTTGACTCACGTCATGCCGACCAGCAGGTACGTGGTGCGGTTGTTCTCCCTCACGGTACAGGTAAAAAGGTAAGAGTTCTTGTTTTTGCTAAAGGCGAAAAAGCTACCGAAGCTGAACAGGCAGGCGCAGATTTCGTTGGAGCAGAAGAGCTTATTCCTAAAATTCAGAACGAAAACTGGTTTGAATACGACATTATCGTTGCAACTCCTGATATGATGGGCGTTGTAGGTCGTCTGGGTAAGGTTCTCGGTCCTAAGGGTCTTATGCCTAACCCCAAAGCAGGAACAGTAACAATGGATGTTGCTAAGGCTATCAACGATATTAAAGCCGGTAAAATCGAGTACAGACTTGATAAAACAAACATCATCCACTGTCCTATCGGCAAGATTTCCTTCGGTCCTAAGAAGCTGGAAGAAAACTTTGCAACACTTATAAGTGCAGTAGTAAAAGCTAAACCTGCCGCTGCAAAGGGTCAGTATTTAAAGAGCGTTACTCTTGCATCAACAATGGGTCCCGGTATAAAAGTTAACCAGGCAAAATTGATGGACTAAAAAAAGGTCTTGACAAACAAAGGGAAATATGATATAATATATCTGTTCCAAAGACAGTAGGCATAAAGGTAAGTCCTACCGAGGAGCGCAATCGTATTATTTTGTATAATATACAAGCGCTTTGTCTTTTTGCGGACAAGGCGCTTTTTTAATAAGATATGCGCTGCTATCATTCACAAGGAGGTGAAACACGATGCCAAGTGAAAAGATTTTAGCCCAAAAGAAACAGGTTGTAGCTGAACTGGCTGAAAAGTTCAAAAGCTCTGTTTCAGGTGTAATTATCGATTACAAAGGTATCTCTGTTGAACAGGATACAAACCTGCGTAGAAAATTCCGCGAAGCCGGAGTTGAATACTCAGTAATCAAAAATACTTTAATGAAATTTGCTGCTAAAGAAGCAGGTCTTGACGACCTCACAGCAGTTCTTGAGGGTACCTCAGCTCTTGCACTCAGTGCAGATGATGCTGTAGCTCCCGCTAAGGTATTTAAAGATTTTCTTAAAGAAAATGACACACTTGAGCTTTCCTTTAAAGGTGGTTTCGTAGACGGTAAGGTTCTTAGTGTTAACGAAATTCAGGCTCTTGCAGATCTTCCCCCGAAGGAAGTTCTTATTGCAAAGGTTCTCGGAGGCCTCAATTCTCCTATCGCAGGACTCGCAAATGCGCTTAACGGTAACATCCGTGGTCTTGCAGTTGCTCTTAGTGCTGTTGCTGAAAAGAAACAGGCAGCAGGCGAATAATCAAAAATAAAAATAATTAAAATTTTGGAGGTAATTTAAAATGAGTAAAGTTGCTACATTAATGGAAGAAATCAAAAATATGACAGTATTGGAATTATCTGAGCTTGTAAAAGCTTTAGAAGAAGAGTTCGGCGTATCTGCTGCTGCTCCTGTAATGGCTATGGCTGCTGCTCCTGCTGAAGGTGGCGCTGCTGCTGCAGAAAAAACAGAATTCGACGTTATCTTAGCTGACGCAGGTGCTTCTAAGTTAAACGTTGTTAAGGTTGTTAAAGAAGCTACAGGTCTCGGACTTAAAGAAGCTAAGGATTTAGTTGACGGTGCACCTAAGTCTGTTAAAGAAGGCGTTTCTAAAGAAGACGCTGAAGCTCTCAAAGCTAAGCTTGAAGAAGCAGGCGCTAAAGTTGAACTTAAGTAATTTAAGTTGAATTTAATAAAAAACGCATCTCTGAATAAACGGAGATGCGTTTTTTTGTGGTGCGAAGGGACTACTTTGTCACAGCACCATGATTGGCATTTGTAGGATTAGAGATTAGTATTCCCCGTAAGGAAAGCAAACAAAGCCTTCCGAAATGTGACCGAGTAGAGAACGCCCTGCGTGGCGTTCCGCGGAAAAGCTTCACTAATAAGGTGCTTGACAAATTTAACGCGAGGGTGTATAATATAATTAACAATTAGGTTAAATGTTAAAGGAGATTATGCAAATGGGTTTACAACAGACTTTAAAGGCTCTTGCTGACCCGATTCGCCGTGAGATATTAAATATGCTGAAAAAGGGGCGAATGTCGGCAGGGGAAATTAACGAGTGCTTTTCGGTAACCGCTCCATCCATTTCAAGACATCTGTCTGTGTTAAAGGATGCGGATTTAATCAGAGATAAAAGAGAAGGGAAGTTTATTTTTTACGAAATAAACACCTCTGTTTTAGAGGAAGCTATGCTTTGGATTGCAGATTTGAAAGGAGATGGTGGCAATGCTTAAAGGGAATAAATTAAAAACGGCAATATCGGTAATCATACTTTTACTGCCGATTTTATTTGGAATTATTATGTGGAACAAATTGCCTGATGTTATGACCACCCATTGGGGAGTGGACGGTAGGGCTCATGGCTTCAGCGGAAAGGCGTTTGCTGTTTTTGGACTGCCTGCTGTTTTGTTGGTTTTTCATTTTGTTTGTTTAATGTTTACTTTAAAGGATAAAAAACAGAAGGAACAAAACCCTAAGGCATTGGGAATTATTTTCTGGATTATTCCGTTTATATCTGTTTTTACAAACGGAATAATGTACTATGCTGCTTTTGGGAAAGAATTTAATTTAGAGAATGTGACACCCGGTTTGATAGGAGTGATGTTCATTTTTATCGGCAATTATCTGCCTAAGGTGAAACAAAACAGAACACTTGGAATTAAGTTGCCCTGGACACTGAAAAACGAGGAAAATTGGAACAAAACTCATAGATTGGGCGGAAAGCTTTGGGTTATCGGCGGAATTATTATGCTGTTTTCCGTTTTTCTGCCCGCTATGGCTATGGCTACCGCTATGTGCTGTGTGATTGCCGCTATGGTGATTATTCCTGTAATTTATTCTTATTGTATATACAAGAAGCATCAAAGGACAGGCGTAGTATATTATGCCACATACAAAAGTAAGGCGGAAAGAATAAAGGTCAGAATATCTGCCGCCGTCGGAACGGTTATTATCATTGTCGCTATGGTGTTGATGTTTTCGGGTAATATAGAGGTGATTTGTGAAGATATGTCCCTTACAATAAATGCAGATTATTGGACAGATGCAGAGATAGCTTATTCCGAGATTGATACTGTTGAGTATCGGGAGAATATAGATGTGGGCGTGCGGGTAAACGGCTTTGGTTCACCAAGATTATCAATGGGTGTTTTCAGCAATGAAGAATTTGGTAACTACAATTTATATGCATATACGGATGCTGAAGAGTTTGTCATATTAACCTCCAAAGGAAAAACCCTTGTTATAGGAATGAAGGAAGCGGGAGCTACGGGGGAAATTTATAATACAATATTGCTTAAAAAAGGCGAGCTGTGCCGATAGCTTCGGGAGATATGCCATATATGGCGAGACAGCACACAAATGAAAGGAAAAACGGGTTGACAAAATTTTTATAAAATGATATACTAATATATATAAATTAATCAAAGATGAATTCAGCGATATATCGTTAACGCGACGAGATTTATATTTATGTATAAGGCGGGGGAAAGGTGAGAAAGAATATTATTGTTGGGGAGATACGCAAGATATTTTCAGCGGTTTATGCAGATGCGGAATGTTCTCTTGATTTTAAAAATCCGCTGCAACTGCTTATTGCAACACAGCTTGCGGCGCAGTGTACGGACGCGAGGGTTAATCTGGTGACTCCTGCACTTTTTCAGCGGTACAAAACCGCTGAGGATTTCGCAGAGGCTGATATATCGGAGCTTGAAGGATATATTCACTCTACGGGCTTTTTCAGGAACAAGGCAAAGAATATTATCGGCTGTTGCAAAAGACTTATCTCGGTCTACGGCGGCAAGGTCCCCGATAATATGGCGGATTTGCTGACTCTGCCCGGAGTAGGCAGAAAAACTGCCAATATTATAATAGGTGATATTTATCATAAGCCTGCTATCGTGGTGGATACCCACGCCAAAAGGCTGGCGTATCGCATCGGACTTACGGATAATACAGATCCTGTTAAGATAGAATTTGATTTACTGAAAATAGTTGACCCTGATTACAGCTTTACCTTTTGCCATCAGCTGGTGTATCACGGCAGGGCTGTGTGCAAGGCACAAAGACCCTTGTGCAGCAAATGCCCTATAGAGCATCTGTGCAGGAAAAGGATATAATTCGGAGGATTTGAAAGGGAAGGGCTACCCTGACCCGAAAAAGGAGTATTAACGTGAAAGGAATTTTCACATTATGCCTTCGGCGGATTTAATTGCCCGTGCGAAATTTTCTTCGCATTCGCGAAGATAAGCACATGGGCGTAAAAATCTCTTATCACTCCTTGCCATACGGATAAGAGAACCCTAATTACTATTTGTGCCGACGTATGGCGGCGGAATGGAGATTTTATGAACGAGTTTCAGGTAGTGTCGAGCTTTTCTCCTACGGGAGACCAGCCTCAGGCTATTGACACACTAAGTCGGGGAATTTTAAACGGAAATTACGGACAAACCCTGCTTGGTGTTACAGGCTCGGGAAAAACATATACCATTGCCAATACCATAGCGAGGGTGAACAAACCTACTCTGGTGCTGGCTCATAATAAAACTCTGGCGGCACAGCTGGCAGGAGAGTTTAAAGAATTTTTCCCAAACAGCGCAGTTGAATATTTTGTGAGCTACTATGATTACTACCAGCCGGAGGCGTATATAGCCTCCAGCGACACTTATATAGAAAAAGACGCGTCCATTAATGACGAAATTGATAAACTGCGTCATTCGGCGACTGCGGCACTTTTTGAACGACGTGACGTTATTATAGTATCTTCGGTGAGTTGTATTTACAGTCTTGGTGACCCTATAGATTACCGCAACCTGGTAATTTCTCTCCGCCCCGGTATGACAAAATCAAGAGACGAGATTTTGTCACAGCTGGTTTCTATTCAATACGAGCGTAATGATATGGATTTTGCCCGCGGCAGATTTCGGGTACGGGGTGACGTGCTTGAAATATATCCCGCCGGCAGTGAACAGATTATAAGAGTAGAATTTTTCGGCGATGAGATTGAGAAAATATCCGAAGTGGATTATGTTACGGGAAGGGTTATCGGCAAACGAAGCCACGCGGCTATTTTCCCTGCATCTCATTATATTACCACTCCCGATAAGCTGGAGGTAGCCGTTAAAAATATTGAAACAGAGCTTCAGGAGAGAATGGAATACTTTGAAAGCTGCGGCAAGCTCCTTGAAAAACAGAGGATAGAGCAGCGTACAAGATATGATATAGAAATGCTGAGAGAAATCGGCTTTTGCAGTGGTATTGAAAATTATTCAAGACAACTCAGCGGCAGAGCTCCCGGCAGTATGCCACATACACTTATTGATTATTTCCCTGAGGATTTTCTGCTGGTTATAGACGAAAGCCATGTGACCCTGCCTCAGGTACGAGCTATGTATAACGGCGACAGAGCAAGGAAGGAAGCCTTGGTAAACTATGGCTTCAGACTGCCCTCGGCCTTTGATAACCGTCCGCTTAATTTTGAAGAATTTGAAAGCAAAATCAACCAGGTTGTCTTTGTATCGGCGACTCCGGGTCAATATGAAAAAGACCATTCCGTGAGGGTGGTTGAACAGGTAATACGTCCGACGGGACTCCTTGACCCCTTAGTAGAGGTGCGACCTATTGACGGTCAGATAGACGATTTGATGTTTGAGATAAACAACCGGATAGGGGCAGGTCAACGCACTCTTGTGACTACCTTAACCAAGAAAATGGCAGAAGCCCTGACTAACTATCTCTTTGAAAACGGTATTAAAGTTCGGTATCTTCATTCGGATATAGATACTATGGAACGAATGGAAATCATACGTGATTTAAGGCTGGGCAAATTTGACGTGCTGGTAGGAATTAATCTGCTGCGCGAAGGTCTTGATATTCCCGAGGTATCGTTAGTTGCTGTTTTAGATGCCGATAAGGAAGGCTTTCTGCGAAGCGAAACCTCGTTGGTACAAACCATAGGCAGGGCGGCGAGAAACGCCGAGGGTAAGGTTATTATGTACGCCGATAAGATAACGGCGGCTATGAAAAACGCCATCGGCGAGACAGAGAGACGAAGGAAAATCCAGAACGAATATAATAAGGAACACGGTATAGTGCCGCAAACTATTGTGAAAGCGGTTCATAACGTAATTGAAGCGACAACCAAGGATGACGATAAACCGAAGAAACAGCGGACAAAGAAGGAAAGACAGGAGCTTATTGTAAAGCTTACCCGTGATATGAACAAAGCCGCAAAAATGCTTGATTTTGAGCTTGCGGCACAGCTCAGAGATAAAATTAAGGAACTGAGAGAGGATTAAAAGAAAATGGCGTTAAATAAAATAGTTATCAAGGGAGCAAGGGAGAATAATCTTAAAAATATAGATGTAACCCTGCCGCGAGATAAGATGGTGGTGCTTACGGGACTGTCAGGGTCGGGGAAATCCTCCCTTGCCTTTGATACCATTTATGCGGAGGGACAAAGAAGATACGTGGAATCCCTTTCCTCCTATGCGAGACAGTTTTTAGGGCAGATGGAAAAGCCTGATGTGGATTATATAGAAGGACTGTCACCTGCTATATCCATCGACCAGAAAACCACCAGCAAAAATCCGCGGTCTACGGTGGGTACGGTAACGGAAATCTATGATTATCTCAGACTGCTGTATGCCCGCGTAGGTCAGCCTCATTGCCCAAAATGCGGAAAACCCATAAAACAACAGACCATCGACCGTATGACGGATAAGATTATGGCTATGGACGAGGGCACGAAACTTATTATTATGTCTCCCGTAATACGCGGAAAAAAGGGTGAGCATATTAAAGTCTTTGAGGATGCCCGTAAAAGTGGCTATGTCAGAGTGCGTGTCGATGGGATTATTTATGAGCTGGAAGAAGAAATAAAGCTTGAGAAAACAAAAAAACATAATATAGAAATTGTAATTGACAGGGTGATAGTCCGCAGTGAGTCAAGAAGCAGAATTACGGATTCTCTTGAAACGGCACTGCATCTCAGCGGCGGTCTCGTGATTGTGGCGACAATAGACGGGGAGGAAATGACCTTTTCGCAGAACTACGCCTGCCACGACTGTAACATAAATATAGAGGAAATGACACCGAGAATGTTCTCCTTCAACAGCCCATTCGGAGCCTGCCCCGACTGTGGCGGCCTGGGTTTTGTTATGGAAATCTCTCCAACCCTGATTATCCCTGATAAAAGTCTTAGTCTCAGGCAGGGAGCAATTAGGGCAAGCGGCTGGAACACTATGGATGACGAGGACAGTATTGCCAATATGTATATGGCTGCACTTTCAAAAAGATATAATTTTTCTCTTGACGTTCCCGTCAGGGATTTGCCGAAAGAGGTTATTGATATTATCCTTTACGGTAACGGCAGAGAAAAGCTGAGACTGGAATATTCCAGGGCTTATGGCGACAGCGTGTATTATAATGATTTTGAAGGAATAATTACCAATCTCCACAGACGGTACAACAGCACATCCTCCGATTGGGTAAAAAACGAAATTGAAGGTATGATGACCAATAAACCCTGCCGCAGCTGCTCAGGTGCAAGACTGCGTAAAGAGGTGCTGGCGGTAACGGTAGGCGGACTTAACATAAACGAGCTTACATCTCTTTCAGTTGCAAAAGCCCTGGAGTTTTTTGATAATCTGGAGCTTTCGGAACGAGAAAGCAAGATAGCTTATCAGATTTTGAAGGAAATAAAAGCAAGACTCAGCTTTTTGATAAATGTGGGACTTGACTATCTCACCCTTGCCAGAACGGCGGGAACCTTGTCGGGCGGCGAAGCACAGCGTATAAGACTTGCGACTCAGATAGGCTCAGGTCTTACGGGCGTGCTGTATATTTTAGACGAACCCAGTATCGGTCTCCATCAGCGTGACAACGATAAGCTGATAGCGGCGCTTAAAGGACTGAGAGATTTGGGTAACACCCTTATCGTGGTTGAACACGATGAAGATACTATGCGTGCCGCTGACTGGATTATTGACATAGGACCGGGAGCAGGTGTCCACGGCGGTCGGGTAGTGGCAGAGGGTACGGCTGAGGATATAATGGAAAACGAAAATTCTCTTACGGGACAGTATTTAAGCGGCAGGAAGAAAATAAAAATCCCGTCTGCCCGCAGAAAAGCCGACGGCAGATTTTTAACCGTCCGCGGTGCGGCGGAGAATAATCTTAAAAATATAGACGTAAAATTCCCCCTGGGCGTATTTACGGCTGTGACAGGGGTATCGGGCAGCGGAAAAAGCTCGCTCATTAACGAAATTCTGTATAAAAAGCTGGCGGCAGACTTAAACGGTGCAAAGACCTTTCCGGGAAAACATAGGGCTGTTGAAGGGCTTGAAGAGGTAGATAAGGTCGTAGATATTGACCAATCACCCATCGGCAGAACGCCCCGTTCAAATCCTGCTACCTATACGGGAGTGTTCAGCGATATAAGAGAGCTGTTTGCGGCGACAAACGATGCCAAAACCCGCGGCTATAAATCGGGCAGGTTCAGCTTTAACGTCAAAGGCGGCAGATGCGAAGCCTGTAGCGGTGACGGTATAATCAAAATAGAAATGCACTTTTTACCGGACGTATATGTACCCTGCGAGGTATGTAAAGGAAAAAGATATAACCGCGAAACCTTAGAGGTTAAATATAAAGGCAAAAGCATTTCAGATGTTCTTGAAATGACGGTGGAAGAAGGCTGTGAGTTTTTTGAGAATATGCCGAAAATCGCAAGAAAGCTTAAGACCCTCAGGGATGTGGGGCTCGGATATATTAAAATCGGTCAAAGCTCAACCACCCTGTCGGGGGGCGAGGCACAGCGTGTGAAGCTGGCAACGGAGCTATCAAAGCGTGCTACGGGCAAGACGGTTTATATTCTTGATGAGCCTACAACGGGTCTCCATTCGGATGATGTAAGTAAACTGATTAAGGTACTTCAGAAGCTGGTAGACAGCGGTAATACGGTAATAGTGATTGAACATAATCTTGACGTTATTAAAACTGCGGATTATGTAATAGATTTAGGACCCGAAGGAGGAGACGGCGGAGGCGAAATCGTAGCCACAGGCACTCCTGAGGAGGTAGCGAAAAATAAAAAATCCTATACGGGGAAATATTTGAAAAAGATTTTATAGGAGGCGGCGTAATGGAAAACGTAGCAGTATTAGGCTCGGGCGGCTGGGGTACGGCAATATCTGTACTGCTGGCAAATAAAGGATATAACGTAAAACTGTGGTCATATTTTAAAGAGGAGGCGGAAACCCTTGAAAAAGACAGGGAAAACAAAGCATTTCTGCCGGGAGTGGTATTACCCGATAATATAGATTACAGCAACGATATGGAATATTGTATAAAGGATTGCACCTATATAATTTCGGCAGTACCCTCAAAGGGAGTGCGAGAAACAGCGAAAACCTTGGCGAAAATAATAGGCGAAAATCAGATAATCGTCAGCGTTTCCAAAGGACTTGATGCTGAAAGCTATTGCAGACTATCGGAGGTTATAAGAAGCGAAATTCCAAAGGCAAGGCTGTGCGTCCTTTCGGGACCATCCCACGCCGAGGAGGTTGCAAAGGGCATGCCTGCCACCAACGTAGTGGCAGGTGATACCATAGAATTGGCAGAACAGGTACAGGATTTGTTTATGTGCCGCAATTTCAGGGTTTACGTCAGCGATGATATGTGCGGCGTGGAATTCGGCGGTGCGCTTAAAAATGTTATTGCTCTTTGTGCAGGCATTGCCGATGGACTGGGTCTGGGCGATAACGCCAAAGCGGCGCTTATGACAAGAGGTATGACGGAAATAGCAAGGCTGGGTACAGCTATGGGCGCAAAAACAGAAACCTTTTTCGGGCTTACGGGAATGGGTGATTTGATAGTAACCTGCACAAGTATGCACTCCAGAAACCGCAGAGCAGGTATTCTAATCGGTCAGGGCAAGACGGCGCAGGAAGCAATAGACGAGGTAAAAATGGTGGTAGAGGGCGTACCTGCGGCAGCGGCAGGCTACAACCTGGCACAAAAAAGCGGTGTAGAAATGCCTATAACCACAGAAGCCTACAGGGTGGTATTTGAAAACAAATCTCCAAAGGAAGCGGTAAAATTGCTTATGACAAGACAAAAACGCCACGAAACCGAGGATATAATGAGATAATTAAGGAGGTATGACCGTGAAAAAAGTAGCGGCAATAAACGATTTATCAGGATATGGCAGATGCTCGCTTACAGTGTCACTTCCCATAATTTCATCCTTCGGTATTCAATGCGTACCACTCCCAACGGCGATTTTCTCTAACCATACAGCCTATGACAGTTATTTCTTCAATGACTATACCGATAATATGGAAGCCTATTACAGCGAATGGCAGAAGCTGGGACTTGAGTTCGACTGTATATATACGGGATTTTTAGGTAGTGAACATCAGATAGATATAGTCTTTGATTTTATTGAAAAATTCGGTAAAGAAAGCCTTATTCTGGTTGACCCGGTAATGGGCGACGAGGGCAAAATTTACACTACATATACCAAAGAAATGTGCGAGAAAATGAAACGTCTTGCGGCGGCGGCTGATATTATAACGCCTAACATTACGGAAGCCTGCCTGCTGACGGACGAGGAATACCGCGAGGATTTTACCGAATCGGACATGGAACGTATTGCAAAGAAAATCTACGCCCGCGGAACGAAAAAAATAGTAATTACGGGTCTCCATCACGAAAAAATAGTGGGTAACTATATTTATGACGGAAAAGGTGAACTGATTTGCGGCGAAAGCCTCCCTTGCAGATACTGCGGTACAGGCGATCTTTTCGCATCGCTTTTATGCGGCTATGCCGTAAAAGGTACGGACCTGAAAGAAGCGGTAAGGCTCAGCGGAGAATTTGTACATGAAGCACTCTATGAAACCTGGAAAAACGGCGGTGACCCCCGCGGAGGTATAGAGTTTGAAAGAGTTTTAGCTGAAAAGTGTAATTAATTGCTTGTTTTACCATAATTTTTGTAAATAAATACAGTTGACAAAAAAATCAAAATGATATACAATACCAAGTGGATGGTATTGTATATCATTTTTTATAATTCCAATGGATAAGGTGATGGATATATGAACAATAACGAAATAGATGTACGGGGATTTATAATAGAAAACTATACACCCTACGACGGTGATGAAAGCTTTCTTGCCCCGCCGACTGAGCGGACAAAACGTCTTTGGGAAATATTAAGTGACAGAATAAAAACCGAACGTATGCGCGGCGGCGTATATGATATTGACGAAAAAATCATTTCTACCATAAATGCCCACGAGGCAGGGTATATTGACAGGGATTTGGAGCAGATAGTGGGCATTCAGACGGATGAACCCCTGAAACGTGCCATTATGCCCTTCGGAGGAATCAGGCTGGTATATAACTCTCTTGAAGCCTACGGCAGAAAGATGGACGAAAACGTGGCAAATGTGTTTAAATACAGAAAAACTCATAATGACGGCGTTTTCGATGCCTACACCGATGAGATGAAAAAAGCAAGACACACAGGTATTATTACGGGTTTGCCCGATGCCTACGGCAGAGGAAGAATTATCGGCGATTACCGCCGTGTGGCTCTTTATGGGGTTGATGCTCTTATTGAACAGAAAAAAGAAGCTAAGAAAAAGCTTGTTTTTGATATAATGGATAGCCCTAAAATCCGTCAGCGAGAGGAAATATCCGAGCAAATTAAGGCGCTCGGCGAGTTGAAGGAAATGGCGGCGAAATACGGATTTGATATTTCGGGTCCCGCAAAGGATACAAAGGAAGCCATACAGTGGTTGTATTTTGGTTATCTGGCGGCGGTGAAGGAACAAAACGGAGCAGCTATGTCTATAGGCAGAATTTCAACATTTTTGGATTGCTATGCAGAGCGTGACCTGAAAGAAGGCAGATATACGGAAAGTGAAATCCAGGAATTTGTTGACCATTTTGTTATGAAACTCCGTATAGTGCGGTTTTTAAGAACGCCCTCTTATGATGAGCTGTTTTCGGGAGACCCCACCTGGATTACGGAAGCTATCGGCGGTATGGCAAACGACGGCAGGCATCTGGTAACGAAAATGTCTTACCGTTTCCTCCATACCTTAAGCAACTTAGGACCTGCTCCCGAACCTAATATGACGGTGCTGTGGAGCGACAGATTACCTGAAAGCTTCAAAAAATACTGCGCAAAAACCTCTATTGCAACTTCTTCTGTACAGTACGAAAATGACGAGCTTATGCGTGATAAATTCGGCGATGACTATGGTATTGCCTGCTGTGTATCGGCTATGCCCATCGGTAAGCAGATGCAGTTTTTCGGAGCCCGTGCCAACCTGGCAAAGGCGTTGCTTTATGCCATCAACGGCGGTAAGGACGAAAAATATTTTGAACAGGTAGGTCCTGAGGTGACACCCATAACCTCGGAATATCTCGATTATGATGAGGTTGTGCGTAAGTTTGACGGAATTTGCGAATGGCTGTCGAAGCTGTATATAAATACCCTGAATATTATCCATTATATGCACGATAAATACTGCTATGAAAGAATAGAGATGGCACTTCACGATGAAGATATTGTCCGCACCTCGGCTTGCGGTATGGCAGGTCTTTCTGTTGTGGCGGACAGCCTTTCGGCTATAAAATATGCTAAGGTTAAGCCAATCAGAAATGAACACGGTATAGCGGTGGATTTTGAAATCGAAGGGGATTACCCCAAATTCGGTAACAACGACCCGAGAGTTGATGATATTGCTGTAGATGTGGTTAAGAAATTTATGTCGAAGCTGTCGAAACACCGTACCTACAGAGATTCCAAACCTACAATGTCAATTCTTACCATAACCTCCAACGTGGTTTACGGTAAGAAAACGGGGTCAACTCCCGATGGCAGAAAGGCAGGCGAGCCTTTTGCACCGGGTGCAAACCCTATGCACGGCAGAGACGAAAATGGTTGTATAGCATCTATGAAATCAGTAGCAAAGCTACCCTATGACTACAGCGAGGACGGTATTTCCTATACCTTCTCAATAGTACCTGCGGCGCTGGGTAACGACGAGGAAACCAAACGGGATAATCTGGCAAGCCTGATGGATGGCTATTTTGAAGATAAGGGACACCATATCAATATAAACGTCCTCAATAAAGAGGTACTGCTGGATGCTATGGACCATCCCGAAAAATATCCCCAGCTTACCATAAGGGTATCGGGCTATGCGGTAAACTTTATCAAGCTGACAAGAGAACAACAGCTTGACGTAATAAACAGAACCTTCCATACAAGATTTTAGGAAAACAGGGGGCGAAACGATGAGTATAACAGGCAGGATACATTCGGTAGAAACCTTCGGTGCGGTAGACGGACCGGGAATAAGATATGTTCTGTTTGTACAGGGCTGCCCCCTTCGCTGTATCTATTGTCACAACCCCGATTCGTGGAAATTTAAAAGAGGCAGAGAGGTTACCTCTGCGGAGGTTGTGAAAAAAATCCTTGAATATAAGCATTATATTAAACGCGGTGGAGTTACAATATCGGGAGGAGAACCTCTGGCACAGCCCGAATTTGTTATGGATATTATAAAACGCTGTCACGAAGAAAAGCTCCATGTTGCTATTGATACATCAGGGTCCATAAGCCTTATAGTGGCAAAACAGGTCATTGATATGGCGGATATGCTCCTGCTGGATATAAAATCCGATGACAAGGAGCTGTGCTATAAGATGACGGGCAGGCAGAATGATAATGCCTATAAAATCCTGGATTACTGCGAAGAAATCGGCAAACGGGTATGGATAAGACACGTGATGTTACCCGGTTATACCCTCACAAGACAGCGACTTGAGGGCCTGGCGGATTTTATTAAAAATTATAAATGCGTAGAAAAAACCGAGCTTTTGCCTTTTCACAAAATGGGCGAATTTAAATGGGAAACCCTGAAAGAAGAATATCTCCTCTACGATACCCCGCAACCCACAGCCGATGAAATTGCTATGGCAAGGGAAATATTTGAACTGCGAGGACTTAAAATATGAAACAGACGGATAATGCAAGAGCAAGCTCCTGCGTTATCCGTCTTTTACCATACAAGCATCTCACATAGCGGAAGGCTATGCGAGCGGGTGAAGCGAGTCGAAAGACAGAACAATTCACAGATGAAATTTACCCGCGCTGATAAAATTTGCGTATTTTACCAATAAACCTGTACAAATAATATGCATATTAACTATTGCAAAAAATTTTAAATTGTGTTATAATTAAAAGAGTATTGGCTTGCCGATGCTTATGTCGGCGGAATGGAGGAAAAAATGATTATAAGATTACTTAAAAAAACAACTGTATTTTTAATGGCGACGGCTCTCTTGTTACCTGTCGTTACAGCGAATGCGCAATCTGCATTTACGGATATGGAAACAAACCACTGGGCTTATGAGGCTGTACAGCTTCTGGTAAAAGCGGGCACAATAAAAGGTTACCCTGATGGCAGTTTTCAGCCTAACAAAACAGTAACCCGTGCGGAATTTTCAAAAATGATAGGCGGCGGAACTCAAAGCGGCAGAACCTTTGCCGATGTACCCGAAGGACATTGGGTGTATGAATTTGCCGCAAAAACTGATTTAATAGCAGATGAAAGCAATAATTTCAACCCCGATCGTCCCATTACAAGAGGCGAGACAGTATATCCCATGTATGCGAAAGCGGGTAAACCCGAATATGATGCCGATAAGGTTCCCGGGCATATTGCAGCTCAGGGCGGCGATGAAATTTCGTGGATATATTCAACAGGTGTTATGGTAGGTAACGACGGCGTAAACCTCCGTCTCGGTGATACCCTCACAAGAGCGGAAGCGGCGGCACTTATTATAAAAGCTGACAAAGCGGCGGCTATCGGTAACTATATCGGAGTAGATTTGAAATATATCTACGGTGCATCAAACCTTTTTGATACACCATATTCCGAAACAGGTAAAATCACTTACGGTGAAATGAGCCGCGCGGCGCTTCGAATGGCGCAAAACAGCTTTAATGTCAATTACGACCTCTATTATATCGGTGATGTGTTTGAACACGAATATGCAAAAGATTTGTTTGTTATGGGCAACTCCGATTTGGGTAAGGATAAGATTTCCAAAAATGTAATTGACAAATATGTAACGGTACAGGATGCTGTTACCTGTCTTAAGGATGGTATTAAAAGAAGAATAAGAAAAAGTCCGGATGTGAAGTTCATCTTCTCTGAAGGCGTGAAAATGACAGACGAAATCACCTGCAGAGAGCTGGCAAGCCTGGTTGCTCAATGCGATGATACCTACGGTATTATCAATGGCTATTATCCCGGAGTGGATGCTTACGGTGCAAGCATAACGGAAGCCAATAAAATGGTGAAATCTGTCGGGGATTTATTTGACGGTCACGAAAAATATACATATATAATAGAAGGCTTGCCTGCTGTGGTTTATGAGATTTCGGGAGAAGTTAAACAAACTCCTGCGCAAACAACAGATTTCGCGTCAGAATATGCACCTATGTTTACAGGAAAATGCGAAACCCTTAAAAATCTTATCAAAGACGAGCACGGAATGGATGCCGATGTAATATACTATCCTTCTCTTACTTATGATAACGGTAGCGGCTTTGTTACAAAATTAAAGGTTGTGATAACAGACGCTCACGGTAAAACAGAAGATTTTAAGACAATGTTCGGTGAAACAGGTATTACCTGCAGTACGGGCAATACCGTAACAGTAGGCTCGGTTATCTTCGTTGAGCTTACAATTAAAGGCTACGACTTGTTGTCATAAAAAATCAGTCAGTCGCAATTACCTGACTTAAATAAAAACACGAGAGGAAGATTAATAATGAAAAACAACGTCAAAGGAATGACGCAGGCTGGCATAATTGCTTGTCTCTATGCGGTGCTGACCCTTATACCGGGTCTTAGCGCATTATCCTTTGGACCGGTGCAGCTTCGGGTGTCTGAGATGATGACCCTGCTGCCGATACTTACGCCGGCGGCAATTCCCGGGCTTACTGTGGGATGTCTAATCTCAAACCTGCTGGGAAGTCCTATGATACTCGATTCGGTGCTGGGAACGGCGGCAACGCTGCTGGCAGCAATATTTACCCGCGTGCTGAGAAAAAAAACAGCGGCGGCACTTGCTATGCCGGCAGTATTCAACGGAATAATTGTAGGTAGTATGATAACTCTCTTTTATTCCGAAAAGGCGTTTTCCGTAAAGCTTCTTATTATAAATATGCTTAGCGTTGCGGCGGGAGAACTAATGGTGTGCTTCATTTTGGGCTATCCTTTTGTGAAAATCCTTAAAAAACATAATATTTTTTAACAACGAAACCCGCCTTTTGACGGGTTTTCTTGTTAAAATAACCAAAAGTAAAAAAATAAGCAAAAAAGTGTTGACAAGCGGGGTTAAGATATGATATAATGATAAAGCTGTCGAAAAACAGCGGGAGCATCTTTTTAAAAAAGTTTAAAAAAAGGCTTGACAAAGTTAAAAAGAT